>JAGLDN010000125.1 GCA_023145575.1 Psychromonas sp. | reverse complement strand
CAAGGTAGTTGACGTCTGATACAAACTGGTGTTTCAAGAGTTATCCACTCTAACCAACATGGGTTACATGATCAATTAGATAAGGTTGTATTAAAGCATTTAAAGCTCCCCTTTCAAAAACCTTATCAAACGCATACTTTAATAGCATTTAAAAAATGTGAAAAGTGGGTTGAACAACAAGGTAAGCCTATTATTTTGATTCCTGCTGTGGTGTAGGTGAAAGTACTCACCATTTGGCTCAACGCCACCGAGACTCGGTTGTGTTAGGCCTTGATAAGTCAGCAGTTCGCCTAGCAAAACACCCGTGTCAGCTTGATGATAATGCTCAATTATTGCAAGTAAACTTAAATGATTTTTGGCGTTTAGCCGTTGACGCAAACTGGACACTATCACACCATTACTTACTTTATCCCAACCCTTGGCCTAAAAGTAGGCACTTACAAAGGTGATGGCATGGAAGTGCTGTTTTCCCCGCAATTATACAATTAGGCGGAAAACTTGAACTGCGTAGTAATTGGTTCATTTACATCCAAGAGTTTGCAAGGGCGCTCGAGTTAGCAAGGCAAAATAGTTTAATTCGCCCCTACTCATCAGATCATGCCATAACGCCTTTTGAACGAAAATATTGGGCAAGCGGCCAGAGATCATTGCAGTTATTATCAACATTAAAATAATACCAATACTATACCCATGTGACGTAAAGGTGCAATGTCCGACACTAGCTCGGAGGACAGATCAAGTCACAACATTTACCTATCAACGGTTAGCTTCGCTAATCATTTTTCTAAGTAATTAACAACAAAATGTTAGTTCTTTTACGGTTGCTCCCTTTTCGATTGTTGTAACGGGGGCTGCCTTGCTTATATAATAAGACGAGCGGTCACACCGACCGACAAGGCAACTTGTATCAATTAGCAAAACTATAAAAATTCTATTTAGAACAACTCATTAAGAATTAAAGCCTTTATTTTAATTCGACCTTTTGTGATCAATGCAGTTAATCATCGAGGGCAATTTTATACCCCGTATCTTGGTACTATTTCCCTTGCTGAATTTGCACTGTTACGTCACATGGGCATAGATCTTACACTTAACATAATTGGTATTACTTATCAGTATGCACATCCATTTGTGGAAATGGAATTTCAATGTTTTCTTCATCAAGCGCGTTCTTAATGGCTTCTATTAATTCAAAACGGACAGGCCAATAGTCTTTTGTTTTCACCCAAGGACGAACAACTAAATTTACACTTGAATCACCTAATTCAGCAACCGCCACTTGAATTTTAGGGGACTTTAGCACTTATGGATTGGCAAGCAACACCTTTTCTAAAACATTTTTGGTTTGTGCGAGATCTGCGTTGTAACTTACGCCAATAAGTAAATCAATTCTTCGCCTTGGCTTTCGACTATAATTAATAATATTCCCCGACAGGATGGACGAGTTAGGTATTACAACTGATTTATTGTCCTTCGTCACAATCGTTGTTGCGAAAATATGAACTGTCTCCACGTCCCCAGTTATACCCGCAACTTCAATGAATTCGTTTACTTTAAATGGTCGTAAAATAACAATTAAGATACCTGAAGCAAAATTTGATAATGAGCCTTGCAAGGCCAAACCAACAGCCAGACCTGCGGCACCAATTAATGCAATAAAAGAAGTGGTTTGCACACCGATCTTGCTCAACGCAGCAATAAATACAATCCCAATAATAATATAACGAATAATGCGAGAAACAAAATTTGCCACAGTGCTATCAATCTTATGTTTTTCTAATACTTTATGCAATATTGATGAAATAAAACGAGCAATGATTATCCCGACAATAATAATGATAACCGCGGAAATAATATTCAATGCAGAACTAATAATAATATCGCTATTATTATTTAGCCAATTAACAGCGATATCAATTTCATCTGCCGCTTTACCTAAATTATTAATCAAGGCATTATGCGTTGCAGGAGCAGAATTTATAATTTCTTTTGTCATATTAAAGCTCCGTCGTTGTATTAATTAGCACATTATGCAACAAGATCCATTGTTCCTTGAAATCTTTAGTCGGTTTTTGTTTAAACTGGCTACGTACAAATTGGTTCATCCGTCCTTCTACATACGCTAAAAGTAAATTTGATATAATTGCTTCATCAATCAGTAACTTCCCTCCATCTTGGATAGGTTTCTCGCGTAAAATTTGTTTTATTTGTAATCCTAATTTAGAAAAAATATGCTCAATACGCGTTTGTAATCTTTTATTTTCACCCAATAAAGCATCACCAGTTAACAAGCGTGTAATACCTGGGTTTTGTTGTGCAAATGCAAGTAAAAAATATAAAAGATGTTCAATACGAATAAATGCTTGTTTTTCCGTCGCTTTTATAACATTAATTTGAGTAAAAATGGTTTCGTCAATGAAGTCAATCAGGCCTTCAAACATACGAGCCTTACTTGGGAAGTGCCGATATAACGCAGCTTCGGAAAACCCTACTTGAGAGGCAAGTTTAGATGTTGTAATGCGCTCTCCTGGCTTACCTTCAAGCATAAAAGCTAAAGTGCGTAAAATATCTTCTTTTCTATTTGTTTTTTTTTGTGCCACTTTAGGGGGCATTTTTGATTATCCTCAATTGTATTTTCAAAACATTTATTCTTTAGCTGTAAAATGTTTTGAAATTATAGTTAGTAATTGAACAGCAACTTCTTTTTTGTCAGCGAATGGAATATCAAACTGCCTGCTTTTTGAGTACACTGTCAACGCGTTTTGGTCGCTATTAAAGCCTTGGTCAGTTATTGATACATTATTTGCTGCAATAAGATCTAGCTTTTTCGCTTTTAATTTTTTTAGAGCATGTTCTTTCACGTCCTGTGTCTCAGCGGCAAAACCAACACAAAAAGGGGGGGGTTCAACACTGGCAATAGATGCGATAATATCTGGGTTTTTAACAAGTTTAATCATTAAATCATCGATACCTTGCTGTTTTTTCATTTTTTGTGATGCAAACCTAGCTGGTTTGTAGTCTGCAACTGCTGCACAAGCAATAAAAATATCACATTCTTTTAAAGATGCTAAACTTGCACAGTGCATTTCCTTGGCACTTAAAACCTTAATAAGCTTCACATTTTTCGGAGGTGATAAATTAACAGGCCCTGAAATAAGTGTTATATTAGCGCCCATTTTTTGCGCACAAACTGCAATAGCATAACCCATCTTTCCTGAGCTGTGATTGCTGATATAACGAACAGGATCAAGTGCTTCTTGAGTTGGCCCTGCTGTTATCGTAATAGATACACTCGATAAAATTTTCGCATCACTCGCAAAAAAATTAATACATAAATCAACTAATGCATCGGGTTCTAACATACGACCTAAACCAACATCCCCACAAGCCTGCATACCTTCTGCGGGCCCCCAAATAAAGACATCACGCTCTGCGATGATACTAAGGTTATTTTGCGTTGCAGCGGCTTGATACATCTGCACGTTCATTGCTGGAGATATTGCAATCGGTCCTTGTGTCGCTAAGCAAAGGGTAGAAAGTAAATCATCCGCTATGCCATTGCTTAACTTAGCAATAATATTTGCAGTTGCTGGGGCGATTAATAATAAATTAGCCCATTTGACTAATTCGATATGTTCTATGCTCGCGGCGGCCTGAGGCGTGAACAAACTATCTGAAATAACATGGCCAGATACTGTTTGCATTGTTAAAGGCGTGATAAACTCTTTTGCACAAGCTGTCATGACCACCCTAATTTCAGCACCTTGCTCAATTAAACGGCGCGTGAGCTCTGCACATTTATAAGCTGCGATACCTCCTGAAATACCGAGTAATATTTTTTTCCCTAACAATGGGCGCTGACGCTTATTCATCAAATAATCCTAAAATAAAGAGTAAAGTGAAGCATACTACCACACTCATAAGGGCAAATATTGAGAGATCACACTCAAGTACAGTTTATTTACGTGACGTGAAGAGGCACCATCAGCCGCGTAGTCGATGTACAGAGTAAGGCGTAGGATCCGACATATATACCCATCACACCTGAAGATACTCTTTTCAGGACACCTCAGGGATTCATGTTCAAGGCGCAATTCTCCCTTCGGTATGGTTAATAAAAGACTTTAATCCTTTATTGTTATTCACTTTGTGAGTATTAAAACACAAAAGATGATTTACTTAGTTATCTTCACAGGGCGAGTTTTAAAGCCTTGTCTCTAAGCCTTTAAATTCTCGCTGAAACCGGGATCTTCAAGTGTGATGGGCAAAAACGAAAAGATGCCAATTATTGATTTCTCCTTTTTCGATTGTTGCAATGTAAGGCTATTGGTTTTTCATATTAAACTAGGTTCATGGCCCTGCGAACTTGGCTATTTGCACGAATTGGTACAATATGAATTATTTATAGTGAGCAAGTGTGTGAGAATTAAAGTATTCATTTAACTTACTTCTCGTTGATCAACGCAGTTAATCACTGATAAATCAATTTTATCCCCTCTATTTTGCAATTTTTTGTTGAATCTCTACGCCACAGGCGTCTAGATTTTGATTTTATTTAACACAAAGGGAATGTTATGACGACATTAAAAAAATGGCCTGCGCAAGAACGCCCGCGTGAAAAGTTGCTTATGCGTGGCGCTGGGGCACTTTCAGATGCAGAGCTACTTGCTATTTTTTTACGAACGGGTTGCAAAGGTATTGATGTTGTGAGTTTGGCGAGATCATTATTAAAGCAATTTGGCTCTTTACAGGCACTGTTTAGTGCAACAGAAAATGAATTTTGCGAAAAGAAAGGCTTAGGACAGGTGAAGTATGTGCAGCTTCAAGCCGTTATAGAGATGTCACGGCGATATTTAGAAGAGAGCATGAAAAAGGGGGATGCCTTGACTAGCGCCTCTGAAACTAAAGATTTTTTAATGTCAAAAATGCGTGATTACCCGAATGAAGTGTTTGCCGCGCTATTACTTGATACTCAGCACCGTGTCATTTGCTTTCATGAATTTTTCTTTGGTACGATTGACAGCGCCAGTGTCCACCCAAGAATCATTGCTCAAAAAGTACTAAGAATAAATGCAGCCGCTATTATTTTAGTTCATAACCATCCAAGTGGGGATCCGAGTGCAAGCATGTCCGATCGAAAAATAACAAAAAAAATAATGTCTGCAATGCAACTAATTGACGTCGCTGTTTTAGATCATTTTATCATAGGCGACGGGAAAGTAACTTCTTTTGCAGAAAATGGCTGGATTTAACCATAAAACCAATTTTTTTGTTGATCTTTTATACTTATTTCTGTATAAAGTTCGGCTACGAAGCCTTTGGCGACGGCCTAAAAATGTCTTCGACTTTTTGCTCGAGTAAAACAATTATTTTTGGAGAAAACGACATGTCTAAAGTATGTCAAGTTACAGGTAAGCGTCCAGTTTTTGGTAATAATGTATCACACGCAAAAAATCGCACACGACGTCGCTTCTTACCTAACCTACAAACACATCGTTTTTGGGTTGAAAGTGAGAACCGTTTTGTAAAATTACGCCTAACTACTAAAGGGATGCGTATCATCGATAAAAAAGGTATTGATTTAGTTCTATCTGATATCCGTTCTAATGGCATTAAAATTTAAGGAGCTCTAAATGCGTGATAAAATTCGTTTAAATTCAAGCGCTGGTACTGGCCATTTTTATACAACTGATAAAAATAAAAAAACCATGCCTGAAAAGTTCGAAATCAAGAAGTTTGATCCCGTTGTACGTAAGCATGTTATGTACAAAGAAGGGAAAATCAAATAATTTTGATTCTATCTGCTAAAAACCCAGTATATACTGGGTTTTTTTATGCTTGGAGAAAAAAATGAGACTATCAAAAAAAGGCTTTAACAACGTGCTGATTTTTGGCATTTTGACGGTTATTTTTATCTTTAATTTTGGGCATAAATTATTGCCGAGTTCTAAAAAAGATCAACAAACCGTTATCAACAAAGCCTTAACCATTGTTGAAATTAAAACACCTGATTTTTCAATAAAACGATCTGGACGAGGCTGGATAAGTGTACCAAAATTAGGACTTTCAAATCAGCAACTATCGAAAATTGTGCATACTTGGCAAACATTACTCCTGCAAAAACACGCTTCACCTATTCAGTCAAAAAATCCTTTTATTATACAGATTTATACAGCCAATAAAGATCAGTCTGTGACAGTTAAGCTTATTCAATATGGAAAAAATTACTTATTACAAATAGATAAAAAAAATACGCTGCTATTGAATAGTCAGCAATTACCACTTTTTTTAGGGCGATAATTGGTTTTTAATTGCAAATACAAAATATAGCAAGCGTGGAGATCCTTAGATCCTACGCATAAAATAGCCCTTAGATGATGATCAGTTAAGGGCTATGTTATAACGGGGATATGAGCTAAATTTATTTTACTGATAAAGCATCTTCAGTTACATTTGTCTTACAAATTTTTTCGAACTGCCAAAGATCATTGATACCTTGGTATAGTTTTTTCGCTATTTCAGACTCACTCACCATCAATCTCGCCGTTGGTGAAATATCGACAAGGCCACCTTTTCCAGCCTGTGAATGCTCACCGTCCGCCCCCCTCACTGAAAGTTGTAAGACTTTCGCCATCGTTTTAAGATTATTTAAATCCTGGCCGTTATTAGTTAGTTTTGGTAACATAATGTGTAAACTTGCGCGCATCGCAGTGCCTAGGTTTGTCGGACAACTGGTTATGAATCCATACGGGGCAGAATAAGCAAAACTCAATCCATGTGTTTCAATAAAAAGCAGCGCATCATGTAATCGTGAAAAAATATCATTTAACATTTTACCGTGCTTCATTACCATAACACGAAGGTGATCCTCTTCTCCGACCCAAATGATAAATTGCTCATCTTCTGATATATACATACCACGTCCATAAGGCCAGTTTCCATTAATACCCGCTGAAGCAAGGTAACGATCGCCACTCATATCTTTAAACATTTTATGCTCAGCCACAAGCTGTGCGTATTGCTCATTTGAAATTTCATATTCACAGCCTGGAGTAAGTGAAACATAACGCCCACCAAATAATGGATTTTCAATCAATTTTTTAAAAATATCTATCATGACATTTTCAAATGCAACACGATCATCTTGCGACATCGAGGCAGGTAAAGGAAATCTCGCGACGTTTCGACCAACACGAACGCGCATTGAGCTATTGGACAACGATGGATCAATGCTTGTTAGGTCAAGATCGCCGCTAAAATCCCAATTAGACTCTTTCAATCTGATATTTTTAACTTGATGATAATCACAAATGACATTATTTAAGTAAGGGCTAAAAAGTGAATATTCGTCCACATTACCTGCATAAATCCCCATTTCACTGTCAGGATTTTCAAAGCCGCTTTTCATCATCCTTTGCAATTTATCCTGCTGATTTTTCTCTAAGCTGTTAAAATAAGCAGTATCAAAATGGCGCGCCATTAAATTATGAGGGTATTCTTTTCTAATTTTTTCAATTTTTGAAGTAAACATGTTTATCTCTTTTTATTTTATTATATTTCGTTTTAATGGGGAGGAATGAGGGGGATTGCTTACACAATATAACATATCATATTTGATGCATTATGTTTTATTTAATTTATTCGACGATTGAATTGATCTTTTATTACATACTAAAACTAGACACAGAATTTTACATTTTTGAGGTGAAAATCTCCGCGAGTTTTCATGCTCTACGTGTGAATTTAGACGTATCTCCTTTTTGGCTTAAAATTCACCGCTTGTTCAAAAATCTCTTTATACACTTCAACGCGACTAATAGGTGGATAGCCAAACTTCGCCAGCACTAAAATGAGAGCCACTTTTAACGCGGCTTTAATATCGTCATGATGATACCAATCGGTATATTTTGCTTTGTCATCTACAATTTTTTTCACCGCTTGTGCCAACTCAATAAGCTTGTCTTCTGGGTAGTCGAAATCATATTTCATCGATAATGATTTTAATGCGTCATAGAAGCCTTTCTCTTCAATATCGATGCCTAGCTCATCACCTGAATTCATCTCCTTTCTCACGCTGTAAATCAAATCAACCATACTCTCTGAAAACTCTTCTAATACCTTACTGACTAGTACATCATCTTCTTTACGTTCGTTATACTGCGCAACGAGTGCATCAAACCGTTTGGTGAAATCGACACCTTGTTGAACCAGATTTACTTTTTTAGCTCGCCAATGGCTTGGGATAACAGCTTTTGTAACAGTTTAATTTTGGTGTTGGGCAGTTTTATCATTTCAATTTTTGCAATGTAATCATCATTGAAAATATCAATTTCACCACCTTCTTCATTGCCGAGTTTGAAGATTTCCTCAACGCCATCACTTTGCAGTGCTTCATTAATCATTGTCCGCAATTTTGCGTTCATCTGTGCGGTATCTGGCGCTTCACCTTTAGTGAGTTTGAAAACAATTGAGCGGATTGCTAAATAAAAATGGATATGATTTCGCTCGTTTTCATTGATTTTTTCACTACCACAGCAAATGTCATAAGCGGCTTTTAAGCGTTTCACTAAATCCATGAAGCGTTTTTGTCATTTCTCTGTTATCTGTGCAAATTCAGCGGCTGGATTTAAACACGCTAACTAGGCAACCACTTTTCCTGATAAATAAGGCGCGCTATCAAATTTATGAAATAAACGAGTTAATAAATCTAATTGGTTTTTCACTTCTATAACAGAGGCATTAACATCTTCAAAATTGGTTTCATCGGTTTTTCCATATTGCGCCAACGCTTTATTCATTGCCGACTTTAGGCCGATATAATCAACCACTAGCCCTTTCTCTTTACCTTCAAACTGACGATTAACGCGTGAAATTGTTTGGATTAAACTGTGTTTTTGGATTGGTTTATCAATATACATGGTATCTAAAAATGGCACATCAAAGCCTGTTAGCCACATATCCACCACAATCGCGATTTTGAAATTCGAATTTTTATTTTTAAACTGCTTATCAAACTCTTTGCGCTGATCTTTACCGCCCAGTAATTTATATAAACGTTCAACATCATCTTTCCCACGCATCATTACCATTTTGACTTTTCAGACGGTGCTGCTATTCGCCCTTCGCAGATCGCGCGTTGCCTGTCGGTATCAGAAAGCGTTGCAGCATTATCAGTGTCTACAACATCAAACCATTCAGGACGAAGTGTTTCTAATGCTTGATGCAATTGATAAGCAATATTGCGCGCACTACACACAAACATCGCTTTACCTGCAACCGTTGAGCCTTCTTCAACACGCGTTTCTATCAGACGTCAACTACCTTG
>JAGLDN010000124.1 GCA_023145575.1 Psychromonas sp. | reverse complement strand
AACAAAGATCAACAGCCCCTAGTTTATTTAGGCTAAATTATCAAATTAACAACCTAAATAAGGTGGATAAATAGTCAATTAATTATATCATTCCTCATTTCCCTCCGACAAGAGATGCATATAATGAAATAGTATACATAACTGACTGAGCTATTGATATCAAACTTTTAGCCCTTAATTAAAGAGGTATGAACCAAAAGTAAAGTAGCCATACAACTTGATGTAAATCAATCATAAATTTCTCGCGAACTAAAACGCAATCAATGAAATAATGGTTACAGCGTTAAGCAAACTCAAAACATGGCACTTCAAAGACTGAAAAATGCTGTTAGCTTTCCAGTAATGACACGTCAAACAATTAATGATATCACCTAAAAAATCAAAGAGAACTGCAATTCAAAACGAATCATAGAACGCCTTGATAGCTAACTTGAAAGTTTATTAAAGTCAGCCATGAAACGATTTACAAGTTCATTTGGGCAGATAAAAAACAAGGTAGTGATCTTTACACTCATTTACATCGGAAAGCTAAGAAATACATTTCAATAATCAAATAGAAGCAAGCAGGTCGGGGTTTATCGGATATCTGGTTGGTATTGAAGAGCCCCCTGAAGCAGTTGATAAACTTGTTCGCATTGGTGATTGGGAAAATAGATTTGGTGATATGAAAGGGACACAGTGGTGCCTTATTAACGATTGGTGAACGCGTGACGGGTTACACTGTAACCAAACGAATTTTTAATAAATCACTGATGTTATGCAGTTGAAGCCAGTTCGTCATGCAAAGCTTAAATCGCTGTTTTTTTGTGCTTTGATATAAAGCTTCGTTTTTAAACCGAGCGTCGTCAGTCCTTTATTAAGGCTTAGGCACTGTGATTTTACCGTTGCTAATAATGACATGAAAATAGGTTTACTCTGTGTCATTTTTGTTTTCGCAGGTGATTTTGCCAGTGCAGTGCTTCATTTTAAATTTTTATGAAAAACTTTAACTTTCCATCGTTTTGATAGATCGTTTCAATTGACTGTTTATCAGGTTTAATTTCATTACTGATCAAATATAATATTCATGCATCACATTTTTATTTTTTTTATACATTTGTCGATGTAAAAGAATTGCTACATCCATTGCTTTTATCCAAGCGCAGATCGAAGTTTCTGAGCAATCAAATGAAATAATTCGATGAAAGCGCCCTTGTAATTTATCTTCTCTATTTAACGCAATTAAACGCTTATTTTTGAATTTGAGAATAAAATGTTTTTTCATTTTTTCATGAATAAATATGATGTTGACAATTAATTAAAATGGCAGATTAAACCTTCATGTGAATAATTGTTAAGCCGCTAGTGCTAACATATATTTTTTCATCATTTCTAATGGTGTTATAAGTAATAGCATCTTTCTTTGCCTATTATTTAACTGCATTAAGTTAAGTCTAACTGAGTCATCACAGATTGATTTAAAGTTTGTTGTTTTGGGCCAATATTATCAAAAAAGTCCATTGGTGTTTTCATTTAATCCTCGTTGCCATGAGCAGTAGAGATCTGAAAAAAATAATCATATTCAAGCTTTTTTGAAACCTCTTTATAATTAGCGAATACTTGCCCATTGTCTGCTGTGATTGTTAATACAAAATCCATAAATGGCGCTAATAGTTTAATTGTTGCATCGGTAACTGTTGACGCTGATTTATCGAAAATTCATTTGGTTACAGTGTAACGTGTTACTCGCTGTACTATTGTTAGTAAGTCCCTGCTAGCCCCTTGCCGATGACTAAATCAATCTCCCAATCACAGACTCTAGAACTGTTATTGAGTTCTTCTGGGCGCTATTCAATACCTGCTGGATCTTTAATAAACCATCGGCCAGCTTGTGTCCTTTACTTCTTGATGTATATTTCTTGGTTTTCTACGTAAGTGAGTGTAAATATCGGTACCTTGTTTTTTATTCGACCAAATGAATTTGTAGTACGTTTCGTGGCTGACTTTAATAAGCTTATAAAGCTTGCTCTCCAGTCGTCCAGATATATGTTCTGGGCTCTAGTTTTTTTTGATTTTTGAGGTTATATCTTCAATTGTTGCAGCCGTCATAACTGGGCAACTTATTGAATTTTTTCGCTTTATGATTGCCTTGTTCTTAGCTTGCTTAACTCTGTATCCTATCTTACCTGTATTACGCTTTAATTCTTGTGAAATTGAAGATTGATTAACGCCAAGTTGCAACGCTAACTTAGTTTGACTGATACCACTTATATTGAGGGCTATACCCATCACACCTGAAGATCATCGTTTCAGGACACCTGAGTAATTTATGTTCAAGGCGCAATGCTTCCTTCGGTAGGGTTAAAAAGAAGACTTTAACCCTTTATTGTTATTCGCTTTTTGAGTATTGCACCGCAAAAAATGATTTATGAAGTTGCCCCCAAAGAACGAGTTTTAAAGGTCTTATTGATTTTGGCAAGGGAATAACCATTATCTTCAATCAATGCCTTGCCTCTAATCTTTTAAATTCTCGCTGAAACCTGCATCTTCAGGTTTAATGGGTATATAAGTTGATGTCTTAGTGCCTCCGCCAGTTGTGTGTTTGCTTTCATTATTTGCATCTCTTGTCGGAGGAAAAGTAGTTAAAATATACTTGAAAGGCTACTTTTCCAAATAATTTAAGCTATGCACTTGAGAATTGAATCTACGTGTACATTTAGAAGGACTTGATTAAATATGACAAAAGAAAATCATTTTAAAGACAGTGTCGCGGGGAAATGAAAAAAAAACATTGGGATAAAAATTCACATCTGAGTCATTGAGTGGTTAATATTTTAATCAGCGCATGATCCAGCTGACGTGGTCAACTAAATTCAC
>JAGLDN010000123.1 GCA_023145575.1 Psychromonas sp. | reverse complement strand
AAGGTAGTTGACGTCTGATAGAAGCTATTCGTAGCAATTTAATTCAGTTAAATAATATGCCAAGAAAGTAATATTAAACCAAACACCATTCAAAATGATGATAAAACATATACTAGCCGCATGACGATTATGCATTTGGCGGTTGAATCTGCTAGCCTGGTAAAAGCAATGAAATATTAAAAAAGGCAACAACCTTTTTAATTCGTGACAATTCTGCTTTTCTGTAATTATTCTGATGAAATAAGTTAATTCCATAATTAATATCCAAAAAGCATGCAAATTTGTTAATATTTCTATTTCAAATTATTACAAACAGATCAAGCGGCATGCTCTACTAATTACATAAGTATGTTATCTAAATTTTAGGCAAGAACAATAGCTTAATTGGCGGCTTGTAGTTGATTTAAGTTACTGTTATATTTACGTAAAATACAACGCGAAAGCAAGTTGTTTTATGGAGTGAAATAGAAAAGTGATTTATTGTTGTTGGTATAAATACATCACCTTGATTGGTAACGGGTATATTCAGATTGATATTAAAGGTATAATTAATTGAATTCGAGATCAATTAGGACACAAACATGAAGGAGATCTGCATTATTACGGGTGGCAGTTCGGGTATAGGCTTGAGCATCGCAAAGTTATTTGAAAATAATAACTACCTTGTTTTTAACCTAGATTTAACACCATCGACCATAGGTACCTTTCGCCGTTGTGATGTGACTGACCTCGCGCAGATTAAAAGGATCATTGATGCTATAGCTGAACAACATTCTATTGATGTTTTAGTTTGTAATGCTGGAATTCATTTTTCTGCAAATATTGAAAACACAACAGAAGAAGATTTAGATAACGTCTTTAGTGTTAATGTAAAAGGCGCTTTTGCCGCCATAAAAGCTGTTTTGCCCAATATGAAGCATCATCAAAAAGGGGCAATTATATTAATATCGTCTGATCAGGCGTTGATCGCTAAAACTAATTCATTTGCTTATAACCTAAGTAAAACAGCCCTTGCCTCTATCGCGAAAACAACCGCACTCGATTACGCACTTTATAACATAAGAGCCAATGCAGTATGTCCTGGTACGATAGAAACTCCTTTATATCACCAAGCAATAAATAATTATTGCCAAAAATTTGGGGCTGATAAAGAGCAAATTCATCAACAAGAAGAAAACCTACAACCGTTAAAACGCTTAGGTCGACCTGAAGAAGTCGCTGAGTTAGTGTTATTTTTAGCGTCAAGCAAGGCAACTTTTATTACTGGTAGCTTGCAAGTTATTGATGGTGGTTACACTGCACAATAACAATACTCTAAAAATTAAGTTAGCAAATACGTACAATCGCATTGTGCAATGAGCTACTTTGCAATTTAATGCGGATACCTTTATGCGAAAACAAACAATAAATATAATCGATCCTCATGTGCATTTATTTAATTTATCACAAGGTGAATATCATTGGTTAAAAAGTGAAAATCCTCCTGATTGGCTAGATAAAAGTGTCATTAATAAAAACTTTACACAAAAAGATCTCCAACTTAACGGAATAACTTTTTTAAGTGGTTTTGTGCATATAGAAGCCGGTTTTAACAACACAAAGCCTTGGCGAGAATTAGAATACTTAGAACAAGCAAATAGCGCATTAAAGAATTTACAAGGTACATACTCTCAATCAATGCGTACTATCGCAGGTTTAAGGTTGTCACTTGCGCCAGCTGTATTTACTGAACACTTAAATAAATGCTTGGGATTTAGATCTTTTGTTGGCGTAAGGCATATATTAGATGAGCTCGGATTTGCAATATTATCAAGCGATAACATTAGCCACAACATGAAAGCATTACATAATGCTAAACTTATCTTTGAAGTACAAATAACATTTTACGATCCTCAAACAAAAGTTGGCATAAAAACAAGTCAGAGCATTAACGCGGGAATAAATGCGTTAGGTAAGCTTATAAAAAGGAACCACAACATACGTTTTATTATTAACCATGCAGGATTACCACCCGAAAACTCAAATCAAACCGCGTGGCGGCAATGGCAGAACAATTTAAAAATGCTAGCATGTTATCCAAATGTTTTTTTGAAGTTGTCAGGTGCCGAAATCAGCAACAGACAATACACTACGCAGTGGCTTGATCTCGTCTTATCAAAATGTATCACAACTTTTGGCGACCACCGTGTAATGCTAGCGGGTAATTTCCCCTTGTGCTTATTTAGTAAAGACTCTTATCAAGATTATTGGCAAACATTGTTAAATTTATCGGTGTTTAAAGCACTTTCAACATCACAAAAAAATGCGCTCTGCCATGACAACGCATTTAAGATATACAAATTTTAACTTCTCGTTTAAAAATACGAAATAAAATTTGAAGACTAAACATATCGTTGTTTGTTACTAACCTAACTTCAGATAAAGACGCGCTTTTATTGATGCTTAACATGAGTTCAGGTCAATTACTTCACCACAACATAAGGTGATCGTTTAACCACCTCATCATTAAGTTCAATACCTAATCCTGGCGTTTCACTCACTTCAAAAAAACCATTAACCGGTTGAGGATCTTGCAAACACAAATCTCTATTCCACTCTTTTATGGCATACGTGTGATGCTCATGAATTAAAAAATTAGGAATAGCTGTTTCTAAATGCAAAGAAGCCGCTGTTGCAACAGGTCCTCCACAAACATGCGCTTGAATACGAATATCGTATAAATCGGCATAATCACATACCTTTTTTGCTTCAGTAAAGCCGCCACACAAACCGATGTCAGGTTGTAATACATCAATGCTTTGATCTTCAAAATAAGGACGAACATTCCAACGGTGATATAAGCGCTCACCACCTGCAATAGGTACATTGACATTATCCGAAACCTTTTTATGTACCGCACTGTTCAAATAATTCACTGGCTCTTCATACATCATACAACCCACCTCTTCAACAATACGCCCCATTTGAATAGCGGATCTTGCGCCCATTAAAGAATGACACTCAAATATAATATCAACATCTTTGCCCACCGCATCTCTTATTGCGCGCAACCTATCGCCAAACAAGTCCATTTGTGCATTGGTGAATAGCTTGGTTCTGTCAAATGAAGCACTACCGTCTTTATTATAAACAATAGGATCAACCTTCACGGCGTCATATCCTTCACTTATTGCTTTTAAAGCCGCATCAGCATACTCTTCTGGCTCAATTAATTTATTAATTTCAATGTCCCAATCAAATTGTAATTGGCTTGCATAAGTACGCAGTTTTGTATTCACTTTTCCGCCTAACAATTGGTACAATGGCACGCCAAGGGCTTTTGCTTTTATATCCCAAAGTGCAGTATCAATAGCGCTCATTGCTGAATATAACACAGGCCCTCCACCAAGACCCCAAAAACTTTCACGCAGCATTTTTGACCATAACAACTCAGTATTAAAGGGATCAAAACCAATCAGCACCGCTTGTGTAATTTCTTTTATCATTGCCGCAGCGGCACTATGTCCCCAATCATATGCAAGTCCTGCTTCTCCCACTCCAGTAATGCCTTCATCAGTATACACTCGAATAAAAACAGGATGCCATGCGGCTCGTTTGGGGCAATGGATATCAAATATTTCTACATGAGTTACTTTCATTTTTATTTCCTAATTTTTTAAAGAAATGGGTGAATAAAAACAAAGGATCACCAGCACCTAATTTAAATAAGCTTAATTAAGTTTATTTGTTTGTTTGTATTCAAGTTATATTAAAAAAAATTAATAAAGCATTTTAAGGCGCTTAATATAAATAATTATTTTAACGTTTTATTTTGCAAAGCCTGGGCATTCACGCTGTACTTTTCTCATCAGAGCTGGCCAAGCTTTTTGACCTCCAGTGATACCACTATGCACAATTTTAGCTTGGGTTTTAATACCATCAACTATGCTTTGATCAACATAAATAGGCTTCATTTCTGTAGACATCACTTGTAATTGAATTTGGCAAGCACGTACTAAATCATACATATGCATAAAAGCATCACCAATGGTTTTCCCCATGGTTAACGCGCCATGGTTGCGTAACAGCATAAAATTAGCGTTGCCTAAGTCTTGCTGAAGCCTTAGTTTTTCTTCATTATTGACCGCCAAACCTTCATAGTCATGATAGCTCATTGACGCTAATGCAAACATTGAGTATTGACTTAAAGGCAATAGCCCGTCTTCAAGTGAAGCAATAGCAATTGTTTCATTCGTATGAACATGCAAAACACATTGATCACTGTGTCTTACTTCATGTATAGCACTATGAATAGTAAAGCCCGCTGGATTTATTTCAAATGGACAGTCTTTGTCTATGATCTGGCCGTTAATATCAATTTTTACGAGGTTAGATGCGGTTATTTCATCGAAAGTTAAACCAAAAGCATTAATTAGTAAATGATCTGTTTGCGGAATTCTAGCTGAGATATGCGTGTGTATTAAATCATCCCAACCTTGAAATATAAACAAACGATAGCAAGCGGCAAGTTCTAATCGTGTTTGCCACTCCTGTGAGCTTACTTTGTTACATAAATCTATTTCAGGAAGTTTATACATATTGTTCGCTACTCTACATTGTCGTAAATGGCTATAATAAGTCATGTATTTAAAATTATGGCAAAAAACTTCAGATAAAATGGTTTGTCTAACACTATAATAAATCGGTAATGTATAGATTTAAAGGGCTTTTGTAAAGTTTAATTTAGCGAAACTAGAAATAATTTACTTTAAGAAACCTAATTTAGATGATGTTAAATAATCTATGGTTTTAAGGGCGACCTACAACAAGGAGAAAATTTACAAAATCTCTATAGAAAACGACCATTTAAGAAGTAAAGTATATAATTTAATTTTATTTGCAGTTGATGTCTAGAGGGTAATTTTATGACTCGCATTTCGGCACAAATTTGCAGATCTGACCTTATATTCTGACGTAACATAGATAGATACGCAACCATCACAATCGGAAAATCAGTGGCAGAGGGCTCTGAAGTTATGAACTTATTTTAGCATGTAAATTCATTAATAACTCAGCTTCCGCTTTTGGCAACTCACATTCATGCATCACTTCCTCAAGTGATGCACCGAGTTCAACCATTTTTGTCGCTCTGCTATAGAGCCTATTTTCAGGTGTTTGAGCCACTAAATTTAACTGATTCTCTTGTGTTAATTTTATTTTTTTGTCAAACTGAAGCATTTTTTTACCCATACCAACAGCTCCACAATGAATTTCACAAAGCTCTTTTTTTACTTCAATATTACTTTCAGTCAATGAATTTATGATACTTTCAAGCTCTATTATTTGTCTTTTTTGCCTGTTAATGTGAAGAAAACAGAATAAAAAAAAGAAAATTGAAACAAGTAAAGTAATACCGCCTGTCAATAATGTCAAATACATTATATTAACCCGATCTCATCCCATTCATCATCATTGAGCAATTTATTCAAGTCGACCAATATAAGCAGCCCCTCTTCTCGGTTAGTTACTCCTTGAATAAACTGAGAGCTTTGTTCTGTACCGACATTAGGCGCAGGCTCAATATCAGATTTTTTTAAATAAACAACTTCAGCAACACTATCAACTAAAATGCCAATAACTTGTTTATCTGATTCAATAATAACAATACGGCTATCATCTGTTATTTCACTTGGCATTAATCCAAAACGAGACCGAGTATCAATAACAGTGACAACATTTCCACGTAAATTAATGATGCCGACCACATAATTCGGCGAGCCTGGCACACTCGCAATGTCACTGTAACGCAAAATTTCTTGTACTTGCATTACATTAATACCATAGGTTTCATTTTCCAATTTGAAGGTAACACGTTGAAATATTTCATCTTCTGCAGAATGTTTTTCTGTTGCTAAATTTTCATAGGTCATATATGTCCCTGCTTAATTGCCTAAATGATAACTTTTCCCTACAACTTTCAATGAAATAGAGGTTATTATGTCGTACCTTGCCTTGATATTAACCCTAGCAACTCAATTATGCATTTTAAATGATAATGTGTATCATTTATATTAATCTTACATTAATGCTAATCCTGTTATAGGAGTAAGTAAATTTTATTTTGCCACATTTTTAATTTCATCGCATTAAATCGCCTATATTTTGATATCTAACGCTTTTTAGAGCAATTTAAGCAGTGCTTGGCGAGGAGACAAAACGTTTTTTATCTTTTATAATCCTCTGTATCTAAGGTCAAGTAGTTGCTTCCTGACCCCACTTGATTTGAGACTTTGTAATTAATGATAGACCCATGTTGGCTTACCGATGATTTTCTTGAGCGTTTTATTGAACTGATGGATGTCACCCAAAAAGACAGGAATTCCTGCAAGAATGAAACGATCTACTTAAAAAAACACTTGAAAATCATCGTCACCTAACATTAAAGATTAATCATCGACTGATGCTGGATCACGGCTACTTTTAATCACTAAGTATTTCCTGCAAATAAATCACGAAGCAACCACCTGATACACTTTATCTTCTAGACAGATTACAAATGAAATAAAAAGTTGTGGTTTCTCCTACCCCAACTTATGATGGTTAACAGTCCAAAACAACAGGTTTATTCCTGCCTTGTTGTCATAATTAATTGATTTGCAGATGGTCTAATTTCATGCATTTTTTTACTATCTTCGCGCTCAAGCGGTACACTGGTTTTATCATTTTTATCGGCAGCAAACACATACTTTGAGACGGCAATGACAACACGGCGGCTTTTTCTTTTATCTACATTACCTAGGTTATTTATAATGGGCTCATATTCACCATAAGCCTCAACCACCATTCGTCTTCCAGGGATCCCACGTTGTTGCAATGCATGCAAAACACTAAATGCGCGTGCCCCCGAAAGCTCCCAGTTTGAAGGATAGATTTCATCTGAATAGATGTTGTTATCGGTATACCCTCGCACTCTCAACCGATTATTAATCGGTTTTAATATTACAGCAAGCTTATCAAGTAAAGTTTTTGATCTGTTGAGCAAGGTGTGGCTTCCACTGAGAAAAAAAACACCACCACCCAGCTCGATAGTAAGCCAGTCGCCATTAAGATCTAATTTAATTTGTTTATGACTGATTTCACTACTAAAGGTCTCTTCAAGTGACGTTTTTAGTGCGTTTAATTCTCCGCCTGATTTTGGAATATTAAGTAACGAGGCTTTCACATGAGGAGCTCCAGAATCATTATTGGATAATAATGCTGGCCCCATTTTTTCAATTATATTATTACTGTTATGTGTTAATATTCCATCATAATTTGATGAAAAAAGCTGTTGATTAAAGAGTTTAGTGCCATTTTTTATGCCTTGTAATACCTCTTTATAACGAGCATCAGTATTCGTAGAAACTGCATATAGAACCACAAAAACAGCAAACATCAAGGTCATGAAATCTGCAAATGAAACAGTCCAACGAAGCAAATCATTTCCTTTATGCATCTGCATACGACTTCGAGGACGAATACGCATTAATAAGAAGCCTTATCAATATAATTTTGTAGACGCCTTTCTAATAGCAAACTGTTTTCACCTTTTAAAATAGCAAGGATACCAACTAAAGTCATTTCTCGATACAATGCAATATATTGATAATGCAAACGAATTTTATTGGCGACAGGCAAAAATAAAAAATTAGCTAAACCCACACCATAAATAGTAGCAAGAAAAGCGACCGCAATACCCGCGCCAAGTTGATCTGGCTTGTCTAGATAATTCATTGCCTGGATGAGTCCTAAAACAGCCCCAATAATGCCAATTGTTGGGCTATAACCTCCCATAGACTCATAAATTTGTGCGCTACGTTCATTGTGCTCACTCTCTAACTCGATATCTTGTTGCAAAATATCTTGTAAGGCATATTCATCACAGCCATCAACCAACATAGCAATACTTTTTTGAGTAAAATGGTCAAGGGTTTCTATGTTTTCATTTTCGAGCGTTAGCAACCCTTTTTTGCGTGATTGCTCAGACCACTTGTGCAAACGCTTGGATTGCTCTGACAGTGAAAAATGGGAATATAAAAAAATTGAAGGTAATAATGATAGCGCATGAAAAAACTGCCGCGCAGATGTTTGGATTAAAATAGCACCAAGAGTACCGCCTAAAACAATGACTAACGCAGGTAAATCTAACAACGCAGAAAAAGAAGAGCCATGATAAATTTGTGTAAATGAAACACTAGATAAAATAATTAAAAATCCCACAAAGCTTAGTTTATTCATGCTTTAACTCTATTTTTATATACTGCGCAATGTTGTCAAGCGAAATCGATTGAGTAGATAACCCCGCTTTATCAATCGCCATTGGCATCCCGTAAACGACACAGCTTTTTTTATCTTGAGACCAAATAACAGAGCCACGCTCTTTTAGCATCCGCGCACCATCTTTACCATCTGATCCCATCCCAGTTAAAATAATTGCCAAGACTTTATTGCGATAAACTTTAGATAGCGAGGCAAACGTTAAATCTACGCTTGGCTTATAATGCAATTTTTCACTTCCTTCATGTATTTTTATACGTACATTTCCAGGGCGACCGTCGAGTAACATCTGTTTTCCTCCAGGCGCCAAATAGGCATAACCTGCTTGCAATAAATCATTATCGCTGGCTTCTTTAACACTGATTTGGCAAATAGAATTTAAACGCTCTGCAAATGCCTTCGTAAATGTGCCTGGCATATGCTGAATAAGTAAGATGGGTAATTTAAAATTTCGAGGTAATTTTGTTAATACTGTTTGTAAGGCAACTGGCCCCCCAGTTGATGTACCAATGGCTAACACATCGTATTGCTTTCCTGATGATTTAAAAGTCGATCTTGTACCCCTAGACGGAACATTCGCGACTACCGCATTTTTCGCATGAGTCAGAGCAGAGGGAGCCACATTCGTATTGATAGCTTGGTGCCTGTTGCGCGATAAATCCTCAATTTTGCCACGCTCAGGGAGATTCATGCTACGCAAAGCATTCGAGGATGGTATAGTATTTATTTTTGATGGTGATCTCGTCGAAGCTTCAACGTCGTTTTTCGGGGGAGGGAAACGTCGAGAAGAAATGCTTTCAATCCGTTGTTGTAGCGTCTTCGTCGCTTCATCTTTACTACGCGCTATATCTTCAAACTTTTTAGGCAAAAAATCAGCTGCACCCGCATCAAGGGCATCAAAGGTTGCTTTTGCTCCTGCGTGAGTCAGAGATGAAAACATTAAAATAGGTAACGGCGACTTAGCCATAATTTTTTTTACTGCTGCAATACCATCCATTACTGGCATTTCAATATCCATCGTCACGACATCTGGTTTGAGTTTAGCAACCATTTGCACTGCTTCTAATCCATTAGTTGCAGTACCTATCACTTCGAGCGCTGGTGATGCATTGATGATCTCACTCACTCGGCGACGAAAAAAACTAGAGTCGTCAACTACTAACACTTTTATTGCCATGTTTATACCTACTCTTTATTTTAATTTACACATAATGTTTTAATAGACTTGGTAAATCTAAAATAAGCGCAATACCGCCATCACTCGTAATCGTAGCGCCTGCTATCCCTGGAGTACCTGTTAATAAGGAATCTAATGCCTTTATAACGACCTCTTCCTGACCAAGTAATGCATCAACAACAAAAGCGATTTTCTTCGTTCCTAGCTGGACAATAACAATATCCCCTAGTCCCGTTCTTTTATCTTTCATCGGTGAATTAGGCGCTAACCAATCCCGTAAATAAAATAAAGGAATCACATGTTCGCGAATAACAACTGTTAACTGATTGTTTACCATATTAGTTTTACTAAGATCTAAATGAAATATTTCATTCACATTAGCCAATGGAAAAGCAAAGGTCTGATCTGCAACAACGATCATTAAGGTCGGTAAAATCGCCAGCGTCAATGGCACTTTAATCTTCAAGCGCGTCCCTTTACCCAATTCTGAATCAATTGAAATACTACCATTTAATTTCGAAATGCCAGTCTTAACAACATCCATGCCAACACCTCGACCAGAAATATCTGAAATATCAACTTTAGTTGAGAACCCAGGTGCAAAAATAAGAGAGAATGCATCTGAATCAGACATTGTGCGTGCCCCTTCTATATCCAAAATCCCTTTTTCAATTGCAATGTTTTTGAGTTGGTCGGGATCCATGCCCGCGCCATCATCTTCGATACATAATAAAATATGATCGCCCTCTTGTGAGGCAGATAAAAGCACTCGACCTTCTTTTTCTTTACCATTTTGAAGCCGCACATCAGGCATTTCAATTCCGTGATCTAGCGAGTTTCTTATTAAATGTACCAAAGGATCAGCCAATGCCTCAACAAGATTTTTATCTAAATCAGTTTCTTCCCCTACAACATCTAAACGAATATTTTTACCAAGTGATCTTGCTAAATCTCGTACAATTCGAGGAAATTTTCCAAATACTTTTTTGATAGGTTGCATACGGGTTTTCATTACAGCACCTTGTAAATCACCCGTCACGATATCAAGGTTGGCCACCGCTTTTGAAATTTCTTCATTGTCAGATTCAGCTTCTAAACTCACCAATCGATTCCGAACTAACACCAGCTCACCAACCATATTCATAATTTGATCAAGCGTTAGAGTATCAACTCTGACTGTTTTCTCAGGTTTTTTAACAGATGATTGTTTAGTTGAATCTTTATCTTTAGGATTGATAACAGACTTGGCAGCAACTTTCGCTTCAATATCAGACTGGGTCTGTTCTTTTTTGTGCGTTTCGCCAATAGTTGTCACAGGCTCGTTATTGTCTTTGCTTTGAGCGCTTTTTCCTACACCATGCAATTCATCTAATAATGATTCAAATTCATCATCGGAAATTTCATCTGATGATGACGCGCTCTCTATTTTAGAGTTTCCATTGTCTGCACACGCATGTGCACCTTTTCCATGTAATTCGTCAAGTAATGATTCAAACTCATCATCCCCTACATCTTCATTTGAATCATTTTTTATGGGCAATTTATCAGAACTATTAGGTTGACCAACACCATGTAATTCATCTAATAATGATTCAAATTCATCATCACTTATCTCATTACTCTCATTACTCTCATTATCATTGTTATTTTCAACAATCTCAGTATGCGATCCATCCTCATTAGCTTGAGCAGTTTGATCCACATCTTCAGGTTTAGTTTTTAAAGCCGCCTCTTCTAAATCCTTTGTCATCACATCGGAGCCAGGCTTACTTAAACGATGTAATTCAGCCAGAATACTCGCAGGCGCACTTGCCGCTTCGGTGCCATCTTGCACTGCTTGAAATTGAATATTAATAATATCAAGCGCACCAAGAATAGTATCCATCAAAGCAGCATTCACACTGCGTTGACCTTGACGCAAGCAGTCAAACACATTTTCAGCACCGTGACATGTTTCAACAAGCTCAGTCAACGATAAAAATCCAGCGCCGCCCTTAACCGTATGAAACCCTCTAAAAATAGCATTAAGCAACTCCGTGTCGCTAGGATTATTTTCAAGTTCGACTAATTGCTCTGATAAAAGCTCTATGATTTCTCCAGCCTCAATTAAAAAATCCTGGAGAATATCGTCATCTACTTCAAAAGTCATTTTCTTTATCCTTAAAGTCATCTGCTAGAAAGTTAAACATCAATATTATATTAATCATTTACTAAATCATCACAGCTACATTGACAATCGATTCCTAAGCTCAGATATCAGCCCATTTATTCTATTTAACTGCTAATTTATTTTTCTTATTGTTAATGTTGACAAGCAATTAAAAAATCCACTTATTTATTTTCAATTCCATCACTAATTAAGCTAGGAACTCCCGTTTCTTAAGCCATTAAGTCAAGTCTAGCGGATATCTGTTTGAAAACGACTCAATACATCATATATACAGATGTTTACTAAAAATGCACAGTTCGACCGGCACATTATGGGAATACACTCCGCATAAAATTGAAGCCTATTCATTCTATGTCGAAATTTTATAACTACATAAATTGGTCTAATTATCCATGTGCGATAGTACAAGTTTCGCAATCCAGCTCTTCGTTACAACAAACAAAAAGAGAAAACCATCCAATAATAAACTTTTGTAGCTACTTATTCCTATCAGCAATTATAAAGTTCGCGCCTGTTGCTGCATTTTAAAAGTAGCATAGTTAAATATAACGCGTTAATTTAGCGAGTTTTAAAATACTATTTTTTGATTGCTTCTCTTCGATTAACATTTTCAATTAATTCAGCGACTACTATTTTCGGCTTTTTCAAAATAACAACAACAGGTGTAGATTACTGAACTGTTAACAATTGTTTGATTCGAATGATCCAGCATAACCACTCTAATCCAGTCGTTCAAAAATTTTATCTAATTTTATTTTTAGTGTCCCAGCAGTAAAAGGCTTAACAATATACCCATTAACACCTGCCTGTGCTGCTTCGATAATTTGTTCACGCTTAGCTTCTGCCGTCACCATTAAAACAGGTAAGTGTTTTAATTTATCATCTTTTCTTATTTCTTTTAATAAGTCGATACCTTGCATTATCGGCATATTCCAATCGGTAACGACAAATTCAAAGTCTCCACCTTTTAACAACGGTAAAGCAGTATTCCCATCATCCGCTTCAAAGGTATTAGTAAAACCAAGATCTCTTAGCAAGTTCTTTATTATTCTTCTCATTGTTGAGAAATCATCAACGATTAACACTTTTATATTTCTATCCAAAACATTCCCCTAAGCAAATATGCTTTTCCTTAAAATAAATATTAGTAACAAGTATACAAAAATACAAACTTGCTATTAAATGAATAAACACTTTTTATAAAAGATTGATTATTATTTATTATATCGTATTTATTTCTTTTCATTAAGATTTAAAAATGAAAATCATTGCACTAAATTACCTTATCAAACTGCACATTACGCTAAATTAATACTTATGCATTAAATAATACTTCTGCATTAAAAATATTGTCAAGGATCAACCATTACAGAATTAAAATCTTTAATTTAAAATTTATATCATCATTCAACAATTCAATGCGGCGCCTAGTATTTATACCTGCATTGCATAAAAAAGCAACACTAGAAAATGAAATGTCCAGAAATTCGATGCGTAACATTCCCTTCTCTTTATGATTAACTGCGTTAAGCACCTACCACTAGAATTAAAATAAAAGCTTTAATGCTGAAATAGTTATTCTTAAATAGGCATATTCTAGTAACGCTAAATGGGTTGATTTACCTAGCCATTTGGTGCTCGAACTCGGTTTATTATGAAAAAATGACAGCGTTGCATTGCTACAATAGAAAAGGCAGTAACCCATCTATGATTAACATCTTGCGGATAGAATGATACGCCTTATTTATAATCATCAACCTCGTGCCTGATTGAGTAGCTTTACATCACTTCGGTAAGAATGTAATTTATACCAATTACCATAAATAGCTTTCTATTTTCATGCGTAAAATTTAGATGGAATACTTAAATATGATTAGTATTACCTTGCTGATTCTACATTTGGAGGTGAGAATAAGTGACTTTATACCATTTTAGATTTTGATTTTAATCGGTGCAACGCTTGGCTATGAATTTGACTCACGCGTGATTCACTCACCCCAAGCACTGAACCTATTTCTTTTAGATTAAGCTCCTCATCATAGTAAAGCGATAATACTAAGGTTTCTTTTTCTGGTAACTCTTTGATAATATCAGAAAGTTTAGATGAGAATTGATTTGCGCTAACTGAGTGAAACACCACATCATCACTTGAACCTAAATTACTCATCCCCGATTCTAATGTCGGTAAATCCTCATAGGGAATTATTGTAGCGCAACGAACATCACGTAGCATCTTTTGATATTCACCAATACTGACCTCAAGCTCACCTGCAATTTCAGTCGCCGTAGCATTTTTCCCTGTCTTCTTTTCAATCGTTGCGATCGTGGCGCTGATCATGCGGCTATTTTTGTGCACTGAGCGGGGCACCCAATCCCCTTTGCGTAAGTCATCAAGCATCGCTCCTCGAATACGTATCCCCGCATATGTTTCAAAGCTCGCTCCTTTAGATGAATCATATTTTTTAGCTGATTCAAGCAAACCAATCATCCCCGACTGAATAAGATCATCAACTTCTACCGATGGAGGTAAACGAGCTAACAAATGAAAAGCTATTTTTCTTACAAGATCAGAGTGAAGTTCAATGAGTTGGGTTGGGTGAATAAAATAACCTTTCGCTTTGAACATTTAGCGCATCTCTTCTTCATGACTAGGCTCAGGTTTATGGAGTAATTTCTCAATAAAGAACTCTAAATTTCCCTTTGCTTGCACAGGAATCGGCCAGGTTAGCACCTTGTTTGCCAACAGTCCAAGGGCGATAGAAGCAGGTGTGTTAGGAAATTCTTCAATCACCAATTTTTGCTTTCTTACGGCTTGGCGGACGTTAGTGTCAAAGGGAACACAACCAATTAGTTCTAGTGAGACATCTAAGAATCGATCTGTCACGCGAGTAAGTTTAATAAATAAGTCATTACCCTCTTTAAAACTTCTTACCATATTAGCAACTATTTTAAATTTAAATGCATCATGATCCTTACTTAATAATTTAATTACCGCATAAGCATCTGTAATAGACGTTGGCTCATCACAAACAACTAGGACAATATCTTGCGCAGCTTGAGCGAAGCTCAATACCATGTTTGAGATTCCAGCGGCCGTATCAATCAGTAAAAAATCAATCGGAGTTTGCAAGCTACTAAAAGCCTGAATGAGTCCAGCATGCTCAACTACAGTCAATTCAACCATAGACTGCGTCCCCGATGTTGCAGGTATAATCATCACACCTAATGGACCAACAACAATCACTTCATCAAGCGTACACTCACCAGATAAGACATGTGATAAATTTTTTGTTACGCGTATTCCCAGTAAAACATCGACATTTGCCAGCCCTAAATCGGCATCTAGTACTAACACGCGTTTGCCTTGCTTTGCTAAAGAAACTGCCATATTGAGCGTAATATTAGTTTTACCCACACCTCCTTTACCACCAGTCACCGCAATTACTTTTACTCGACTATTAGTCATATTCCTTAAACCGCTTGCTTGATCAAACATAATGGGCTCTCGTTATTTATACCGTTTTAAATTCGTTGTTACGCTGTAAATCATTATTGCATTGCAATTCTTCGTCTAAAACATGATTCATTGCTTGAATTGTCTCATCAACCAGCCGCTGCTTTGTCGCTATTTCAATATCTTCTGGAACTCTTTGACCTGTTGTAATATATGAAATCGGTAACTTTTGTTGCATAGTAACACTCAATGCTTCACCCAGTCCGATACTTTCATCAACTTTTGTTAAAATACATCCCGTTAGTGGGATCTGGTTAAAATGATCAATTGCCTCTTGGACAACACGACGTTGCGCTGTGGCAGAAATAACTAAATAACTACGAATATTTACACGGCTATTTTCGATTAATGTATCTAATTGCTCGGCTAGGCGAACATCACGCTGGCCCATCCCTGCTGTATCAATGAGTACTAGTCGCTTATCTTTATATTGATGTAAAATAGTTGATAACTCATCCGCATCTTTTGCTACACGGACACTACAACCCATAATTTTTCCATAAGTTGCTAATTGATCATGCGCCCCAATTCGATAAGTATCCGTAGTAATTAACGCAACTTGATCTGCACCATATTTCATCGAAAATTTTGCCGCTAATTTTGCAATAGTCGTTGTTTTACCAGCCCCTGTCGGACCTAACAAAGCAATTGCCCCTCCTTGTGAAATAATTTCATCGTTCCCAGTGTAAATTTTCTCCTGTAAAAGGGTAGGAAGAAATGCCTGAAATTGTGCGGCTGATGCCTGTTCTGGGATATAACTTGCTAGATAATCTGCAATACTTTCTGAAAATCCTGATTTAGTTAACCATTTAATTGCCATTGCCCGAATAGGTTCACAGCGTTCCATCTCTTGCCACATTAGCCCAGATAATTGATGTTCAAGCAATTTTCTTAACGAAGAAACTTCTTTGCCGATTTTAGCAATTTCTTCACTATTAACACGATTCTTTGGGTTTGAATTTAAACTAAAATTTTCCCCTTGGCTAGATAGTTTTGTAGTATTATCCTGTCCTGCTTGCCAGTCTTGTTGCTCACCTAGGGTTCTTGGTTTCCTGTTGTTTTCACGCGGTTTTAATGGTGAGAACCCTTTAACATGCTCACTATTTACTTTATCAAAAAAAGAATTCAGTGATTTGGCAAATTCTTCTTTATTCGATTCGTCTTTTTGTTTATCTACCTGCGCCGTATCTAAATCTGGTTTTTTAATGATATTTTTCTGTGATGACAATGATACAGTATCATCTTGAAGGTTTGAATATAAATCATTTGCTGAAGGTGTATTTTGCACCTCTTTCGATTGATTTGTATAATCAATGGCGGCAACTATTTCAATGCCACCAACAACTTGTTTATTCGACATGATGACGGCTTGATCCCCTAAGACTTTTTTCACCTCACTCATTGCCGTTCGCATATCTTTTGCAAAAAAACGTTTTATTTTCATATCGAGACCCACATAACCATTTTATTGCCCAACTGAGCTAATGATTTTAATTTGTTTATCATCAGGAATTTCCTGATACGAAAGAACATGCAACGAAGGGATAGTATGCTTCACAAATTTTGACAACGTTCCCCTTAGTATGCCAGACGTCAATAAGATAGCAGGCTGTCCTAATAACTCTTGTTTTTGCGATGCATTAACCAAGGATGTTTGAATTCGTTCAGCAAGTCCAGGTTCAATGCCTGCCCCGTCACTTCCACCAGCTTGCAATGATTTATGCAAGACTTGTTCAAGTTCCGTGGACAGCGTAATCACTGGAAGTTCAGGTTCTCCAGCAACAATCTCTTGTACAATCATGCGCTTAAGTGATATCCTACAGGCTGCAACTAACACTTCTGGATCTTGGCTTCGCGGCCCATAATCAACTAATGTTTGCACAATAGTGCGTATATCGCGTAATGATACATTTTCAATGAGTAGGCCTTGTAATACTTTCACCACAGTACTTAAGGTCAATATATCAGGGACTAATCCTTCCACCAATTTAGGGTGATCCTCCGCAAGGATATCCAGTAAACTTTGCACTTCTTCATGACCTAATAATTGCGCAGCATTATTACTTAGAATTTGACTTAAATGTGTTGCTACAACAGTTGCCGCATCGACAACAGTGTAGCCAAGTGTTTGAGCTTGTTCGCATTGTGTCTCATCAATCCACGTTGATTCTAATCCAAAAGCTGGATCTACACCAACAACACCTTCAATCGGGCCAAAAACTTGCCCTGGATTAATCGCAAGACTCTTATCATGATAAATCTCAGCTTGTCCACAAATCACTCCCATTAATGAGAGAGTATAATTATTTGACACTAAATCAAGGTTATCACGAATATGCACTGCGGGAATTAAAAATCCCAACTCTTGTGAAAGCTTTTTACGCACCCCTTTAATGCGATCTAATAATTCCCCATTTTGTCCTTTATCCACTAGCGGAATTAAACGATAACCAACCTCAAGCCCGATAGTATCAACACTATGTACATCATCCCAATCAAGCACTCTCTGCGACTCTGCTTTTTCCTCATCGGTAATCGCTTTTTGTTCCGTAATTTTGACGCTCTCTTCTGTTTTAGATTTATTTGTTTTCCAGTATGAGAACCATGCCAATGCACCACCTAGAGTAAGAAAAGCAAAATGAGGCATTCCAGGGACGATCCCCATCACCAATAAAAGACCTGAAGCAATAATAAGCACTTTAGGATCGTCAAGAATTTGACTCAGCATACGCGTTCCCATATCAGCTTCAGTATTTTCACGCGTTACGATGATTGCAGCAGAAATAGATAATAACAGTGACGGGATTTGAGCAACAAGCCCATCACCAATCGTCAGCAAAGTATAAATTTCAGCTGCAGCTACAAGTGTTAAATCAAATTGCACCATGCCAATAATAAAACCACCAATAATATTAATTAACAGGATCATGAGCCCAGCAACTGCATCACCTTTGACAAATTTACTCGCACCATCCATTGAACCATAAAAATCAGCTTCACTCGTCACTTCTGCTCGACGATCCTTTGCCTCGACTTCATCAATGAGTCCCGCATTCAAATCCGCATCAATGGCCATTTGTTTACCTGGCATTGCATCAAGTGTAAAGCGGGCGCTTACTTCAGAGATGCGCCCAGCACCTTTGGTCACAACCACAAAGTTAATTATCATCAAGATAATAAATACTATCAACCCAACAGCGAGATTACCACCGATCACCACAGATCCAAAAGCTTCAATAACATTTCCCGCTGCATCACCACCTTTATGCCCTTCTAATAAAACAATACGTGTCGATGCAACATTTAATGCTAAACGTAATAGAGTTGCGACTAATAAAACAGTCGGAAAAGCAGAAAAATCTAGGGGCCGTTTAGTATAGATTGAGACAAGTAATATCACTAAAGCAATTGCAATATTAAAGGTAAATAACATATCGAGTAAAAGAGTTGGCATGGGTAAAATAATCATGCCTAAGGTTGCAAGAACAAGTAGTGGTGTACCTATCCCCTGTAATATAGTTCTTCTGTTTATCCATGTTTTGTCGATAAGAGAATTGATACGCATATCCTACTTTAAAAGATCCAATATCTCATATAAAGCAAGAACTATACCCATTATTTTATATTACAGATATCCACATATCTATTATTTATGAGCCCATAGATAACGAGGCGCAGAGCAAAAAATTAATTATTGAACTGATGTTACGCAGTTAATGCCAGTTCGTGATGCAAAGCCTCAATTGCTACTTCTTGTGCATTGATAAAGCTTCGTTTTAAACCGAAGGTTGTCAATAATTTGTAAGACTTAGGCACTCAAATTTTATTGTTCCTAGCTATGACATGAAAATATAGTTACTCTGTACCTTTTTTGTTTCCGTAGATGATTTTGCAAGTGCTGTGCTTCATTTTATATTTGTATGAAATACATTAACATTCCATCCTTTTTGATAGTTCGTTTCAATTGACTGTTTATCAAGCTTAACGTCATTACTGTTCAAATATAATATTCCTTCTTTGCCCTCTTTGTTTTTAAAGATTTGTCGATGTAAAAGAATTACTACATCCATTGCTTTTACCCAACCGCTGATCGGCGTTTATGACCAATCCAAGTTACCAGCTCATAAGCTCATTTTCACTCGATAATGGTTCAGAGTGAATTGTGTCGTCAAGGATTAAAACGAGATCATCATACTCAATTTGCCGCATCTCTTTTTTTACATTTTCCACAAGTAAAGCGAAGTAAGCGGTTTGTGGTTTAAGAAACGAGTCATTTGATCGTGACTGATATCTCCATCTAAAAAATTCGATAAGCCAGTTGCAGTTGTATCGCTAAATGGAGTTATAAAGTAATCAATATAAAGCTCAAATATTTGTTTTTTTATTCATAGCAACACCTTAACAGTTTTCCGTATGGAATTTTAACTTATTGCGTAACATCAATTATTGAACCTGAATGCTGGTGGAATTTTTAAGTCTTTTGGTAATGGGCGAGGACGAGTTGTTTTTCCTTGTCTAAACTGATTAAGTTGATAGATATAGGCCAAAACTTGAGCTACCGCGACAAATAGATCTTCAGGAACCTCATCATTAATTTCTGTTGTATGATAAATTGCACGACATAAAGGGGGACTTGACATGATAGGAATTTCATATGCTCGTGCAATCTCTCTTATTTTAAGGGCAATTACATCAACACCTTTTGCAACAACATAAGGCGCTCGATTACTCGTTGTATCATATTTTATTGCAACCGAATAATGCGTCGGGTTGGTGACAATGACATCTGCTTCTGGGACATCGCCCATCATTTTTCGTTGCGATGATTCATATTGAAGTTGGCGTATACGTTGTTTAACTTTTGGGTTTCCTTCTACATCTTTAATTTCATCTTTAACTTCGTCCTTAGTCATTTTTAGATCTTTTTTATGTTTATAGATCCTATACGGTACATCAATCGCAACAATCAGCAATAGAGAGAGAGACAGTAACAAAAACATCCACGAAATCATATCCAACGCTTCAAACATACTACCAGGTAAAGAGCTCATAGAAAGGTGTAAAATACGTTCAAAGGTTGAGTAAAAAATAAATGCTGCCATACCGATTACAACAAATATTTTTAATAAAGATTTTAATAAGTTAACCCAAGCATCCGGGCCCATCATGCGTTTTAGTCCCGCTATAGGACTGAATTTGTTAAGTTTAGGAATCATGGACTTAGTATTAAATATAATACCACCTAATAACGTACTGCCGAGTAGAGAAATAATAAATAACGTGAAGAGGATGATAAACATTGGAAAGGCAAGCCCAGAAAAACTATTCGATATATGTAACCAGATATATTCAGGGGAAAATAAAACCGATCGCTCAAAAGTAAAAGCAGTGGTCATCATAAGAACTAATTGATGCCCAAGTATACCACCAAAAATAAGAAAAGAGGAGGCTGCGGAAATCAACACAGATGCTGATGCTAACTCTTTAGATCGTGGAACCTGCCCATCATCTCTAGATTTTTGAATTCGCTTTCCAGTCGGATCTTCTGTCTTTTCTGAACCGTTTTCATTTTCAGCCATAATTTACTTTTTCCTGTCACCTAATTCCACAAGCACCATTGAGAAGTTCACACATTAAAGCTACACTTTTAAGCCATTGATTTTCAAAATGAAGAGGCACATTAATCAGTGTGATCCACAATACATACAAGCCAAATACCATGCTAATTGAAAAACCCAGACTAAATATATTCAATTGCGGGGATACTTTTGTCATAATACCAAATGATAAATTAACCAATAACATCGCCACCGTTGAAGTTATTGAAAATGCAAGTGCGGATTTTATTATTAACGAAAGCCAACCAGCAAGCTTATGGTAATCTAACGCCGTTAATCCCGCTGAAGATATCGGTAATGTTTCAAAACTGCGCACAATTACCTGAATCATTAAAAGGTGCCCATTAATTCCGAAAAAAAGTAAAGTAGCAAATAAAATATACAATTGTCCGACAACTGGGGTTGACTGGCCGTTCATCGGATCTGCCATTGATGCAAAACCTAAACTTGTTTGCATCGCAATAACTTGCCCCGCGATAACAAACGTCTGCACGACAAAAATAGAAAGCATTCCAATCGCTGTACCAATTAACATTTGCTGTATAATAACTATAGCACTTGTAATTGAAAATAATTCAATTTGATGTGTCATGGGAGGGATCATCGGCATAGAAACAACCGTTACCGCTAACGCATAATATAACCGTATTTTAATAGGTGTCATACGGGACCCAATGGCAACCATCACCATTAGCATCGAACCAACCCGCGTAAATGCCCATAAATAAGTGCCTATCCATCCAATCAACAGATCTGCTGAAAATTGCATTAGCCAACAACTTGAGGGATTTGATGGATCATCTGGATAAAAAATTCCATTAATTTGTTAAGACCCCAATGTGCACCAAATCCCAATGCTGTTAGAGTCATCATCAAGCGTGGTAAAAAACTTAATGTTTGTTCACTAATCGACGTCGCGGCTTGAAAAATAGCAACGACTAATCCAACGAGTAAACTCGGGATAATGACAGCACAAACCAGGATTAAAACCGTCCATAATGCTTGTCGGAAAATAGCAATAAAAATCTCAGGATCCATTTGTCCTCCTACATTCCAAAACTATTGGCAAGACTGCCCATGATCAAATTCCAACCATCAACAAGCACAAATAACATCAACTTAAAGGGGAGTGAAATAATCATAGGTGAGAGCATCATCATCCCCATTGCCATCAAAATACTCGCAACGACAAGGTCAATAATTAAAAAGGGAATAAAAATCATAAACCCGATTTGAAAGGCCGTTTTCAATTCACTGGTTACAAAAGAAGGAATTAGCACTCTCATTGGGACATCTGTGACAGAATCAACTTGCACATCTGCAATTTCAAGGAAAGTCTCTAAATCTTTAACACGTGTTTGTGCAAGCATAAATTTTCGCAATGGCTCTTGTCCAATTTTAAACGCCTGTTGCATAGTAATTTTCTCATGAAGGTAAGGCTGTAGCGCAACATCATTAATTTTATTAAATACGGGAGACATAATAAAAAAAGTTAAAAATAACGCAATGCCATTAATGACTTGATTTGAAGGTGTTTGAGCCAAACCCATAGCTTGACGTAAAATAGACATTACAATAACAATACGCGTAAATGATGTCAGTAGGACCAACATTGCAGGCAAGAAGCTCAATGCAGTCATAAAAGCAAGGACTTGCAATGTCACACTATATTCTTTCTCTCCCCCACTATTTGTTGTCACAGTTAACGCCGACAATACGCCAGGATCAGCAAATACGTTAGCGCTGCTAAATAATAAAATACCGACAATGACCCACAAAAACTTATTCATTTTTATTCTTATATAGCTTAGATAGTATTGCAGAGAAACCCGTCAGAGGCGCTGATGTTTCGATAACAGCCATCTCCGATACATCAAACTTATCAAGTAATGTGATGTTTTGCTCTGTCACCCCTAATAAATATTGCTGTCCATTGCATTGAATAATTTGTAAGCGCCCTTTGCTACTTAAAGGATACGTAGAGACAATTTTTAAGTGATGATTGTGACTGTTCTTCATTAAATTTGTTTTTTTTACAAGATAAGCAAAAACTAAAATACAGCTGATAACAAGCATAAAAGATCCAACCAGCGAACCGATCTTAAAATCAGGCGCAGATACGTCTTTATTAAAAGCCACTGTATAAGTGGAATAGCAACAAAGCAATAAACCGATTATATAAAATCGTCCACGTTTCATTTTAATTTTTTTATCCTTTCTGTTTGACTAATAACATCGGTTAAACGGATGCCAAATTTATCATTAACAACAACCACTTCACCATGCGCTATCAAGGTACCATTTACCATTACATCAAGCGGTTCACCCGCGAGGCGATCAAGTTCAACCACTGAGCCTTGATTTAATTGTAATAGGTTACGAATGTTAATTTTGCTGCGGCCAACTTCCATTGAAATTGTCACTGGAATATCTAAAATACTATCTAACCGGGCATGCTCTTCCACACTAATTGGCTCAGAGCTATCTTTAAGCTTATCAAACTCAACCGGTGCTGGTTCATTGTTCGCATCACCAGACTCTTCGAGAGCAGCCGCCCACTCATCGGCCATTTCTTGTTCTGCACTCACTTTATCTTTTTCTGTGCTTACATCATTTACTTCGTTGCTTACCTCATCTTCTTCTGTGCTCATCCTATTACCTTATTTATTCGTCTAATTCTAATGTCAACTTTGAAGTTTGAATTTCTGGGCGCTTTAATTTTTTTACTATTTTAAACGCTAAATTATTATTTGACTGCCCTAAAAGTCCTCTATAAGTTGGCAAGCCTTCAACACTAATTAACATTGATTCAGGAAGATCGACAGGAATAATGTCACCAGCTTTTAAATCCATTAGATATTTTAAAGGCAATTTTTTTTCTAACAACTTGCAACCTAATTCCACATCTACAGACATAATTTCATCTTCAAGCGCCGAGCTCCATCGTTTATCAGTATCTTCTGTATCACTTTGAACCCCTGCATCAAGTAGATCTCTAATAGGCTCTAACATCGCATAGGGGGTAGCAATATGAAAATCACCGCCACCGCCATCGAGCTCAATATGAAATGAATTCACCACAATAACTTCGGTCGGACTAATAATATTTGCCATCGCAGGGTTTACCTCTGAATCAATATATTCAAAGTCAACACTCATCACAGGTGCCCACGCTTCTTTGTAATCTTCAAAAATTATTTTCAATAACAGTTGGACAATACGGCGTTCGGTAGGGGTAAATTCACGGCCTTCAATCTTGGCATGATATCGACCATCGCCACCAAAAAAATTCTCCACTAAGATAAAAACAAGCTTTGCCTCCATCGTAACAAGTGCTGTGCCTTTTAATGGGCGAAAACGTATCATATTTATGCTAGTTGGCACAAAAAGAGTATGAATATATTCACCAAACTTTAACATCTGCACACCATTAATCGAGACTTCACCACTTTGCCGTAACAGATTGAATACACTGATACGTAAATGTCGCGCAAAACGCTCATTAACTAACTCAAGCGTTGGCATTCTCCCTCGGACGATACGATCTTGTGATGAAAAATCAAAATGAACTAAGCCACTATCATCTTTCTCACCATCAATGCTGGCATCATCAGCAACATCATCGCCATCTACACCATTTAAAAGTGCATCAATTTCATCTTGAGATAATAAATCAGCCATTGGAAACCTTAATTATTGTAAAATAAAACCAGTAAACAGGACACTCTCTATAATTTTTTTCCCCTCTAATTTTTGAATAGCATTATTTACCGCGTTAAGTGCATCTAGTCTTAATTTTTTTTTGCCTTCTACTGTGCGAACCTCCTCAATACTAGCATTAGAAAAGACACTAACCAGTGCTCCTTCAAGTGTTGGGGTATGTATTTTAGCCATAATACGATGATCAGAACCGCGTACCAATAACTGCACTTTAATTTGCACTAAGCGAGTGCGCTTTCCATCAGGGACATTAAAAACAAAAGGACGACGCATAGCAACATATGACGCAGGAACGATTACCGTTGGTACTACTACGGCTTTAGTTCCTTCAGGGACTTTTTCAACCGGCCCCACCATAAATAAGAAATAGCCAACACCACCTGCGATTGCAAGTAATAACACAATAGCAACAATAATGATCAGCATCTTCTTACTTTTAGGCTTTTTCTCTTCTTGATTATCTTCAAGTACATCTTCTTTATCGTCGGCCATAGGTCTTCCTAGCTTAAGTTTATATCATCAGACTATACGTAATAATCTACTTTTTGATCTGATCCTGCAACTAGTGAATTTTCCCACATCGCAGTATCTTCTGAATTTTCGTTCATCAATTCATCCTCTCCTTCATTTATAACAGATAAACTTGATGAATCACTTTCTTTCTCAGAATTTTTTTGCTGTTGTTGCTCAATGTTCGCCTCACCTAAATTAATACCTTGCTGTGAAAGTTGATCTCTTAAACGAGACAAGTTTTGTTCTAGAAACTCTTTTGTTTGCCCAACATTAGCTTGAATGTTTAACATGAGCTGGTCATTACTAATTCTAACTTTTATTTGCAAAGTGCCTAACTCTGCTGGATCTAGGCGAATAGTAACTTCTTGTTTATTCTGATTAACCATCATCAAAACACGGTCAGTCAAATTCTGCGCTGCTTGTTTTGATTGTAGATCTAACGGTTCGTGTAATCTAGATGATTGCACCTCTTTACTGGATAATTCTGTTCCTTTTGTGGTTAAAGTATTATTGATATTTGCGAGCTTGATCTCTTTTGAAATAACCTCATCCCCTTTTGTCGTCTCTGACATTTGAGAGTTCGTCAACTGAGCAGATTGAAAATCTGGTATTTTCATATTAAATTGAGGCTTTAATAACGTGCTGTTCTGGTTTGTTTCTTCGCTTTTTCCCTCACCATCTTTCATCCCTAACGAGTTAACATTGGTTAATTTGGTATCAACTTTTCGGGCCGTTTCTATTTTATTTAAAACTGAGTTAACTTGATTTTCTTTTGAATTAATTACGTTGTTGACCTGTGTTCCTTTTAATTTTAATGATTCTTGAACTGATATCTTGTCTTGTTTTTCTTTTAAATCAAATAAATCATTTACATGATCTTTTTTTACATCTAACAACTTCTTAGCTTCATCTGCTGTTATTTTGTCATCATCATTAAGAACAAAATCATCTTTCTCGCTAATATCTACCGTATCAATGTTATTTGTTATATTTTCTAATTGTGATGAGTCTGATATATTGGTTTTGTCTGTGATTTCTGATCCATCTAATATATCCTCTTCATTACTTAACGCTCCTTCAATAACATCTCCATCACTTAACGCGCCTTCAAGAGCATCTCCATCACTTAACGCTCCTTCAAGAGCATCTTCATCAATTTTATTTAATAGATCAAAGAGGATCTCATCGCTTGATTCATCATCCGCGTTTGTTAACTCTTCGAGAATTGAAGAAAAATCACCCTTTTTTTCTATGGCGTTATCCGACATCTCATCAGTATTCATTTTTTGATCTTTAGCCGCATCGCTTGCTTTAGATACTGTTCCATCTGTTAGTGAAATTGATTGCATCATCAGGTTATACTCTCCTATTAAGTTAAAGTGCCAACTCTTTGCCACCTTTAGAAAATAAAGCAAAATTTATTCCAATTTAGACTTTTCAATAAAGTTTTATAAATAAAATAAAATTCCTTTTCTTAGCATAGTGTTGTGATAAAATTATATTAATTATGTTATCTAAATTTTACGAAGGAAAATAGCTTAATTCACCAAGATCCAGGGCAAAAAGGTTATAAATAGGCAACATTTTAAAATCCAATAGTTAAGACTTTCATTAAATATTTTTCATCCCAACCTGCTGTTAATCTTTTGATTTTATACCCAT
>JAGLDN010000122.1 GCA_023145575.1 Psychromonas sp. | reverse complement strand
GAAAATGAAATTGCGCGTCATTCATTAATCGTTTCATGTGGTTACAAATGGCATGTTTTTGTCGGCGGCATTAAAGCGGGACAAAAATATGGTTACCGCATTGATGGTGAATATAATCCTGAAGCAGGTTTGTTGTTTAACACAAACAACTTATTAATTGACCCTTATGCAAAAGCACTGAGCCGAGTTCAACAAAGTTTTGAGCAAACGCAGAGTGATCCTGATGATAGTATGATTGCCAAATCGATCGTTGTTGATGATAACTTATTTGATTGGGATGGTGTCACTAAACCATTTCTGGAAGACAAAGATCGTATTTTGTATGAAGTACATGCAAAAGGATTTAGTCAGCTTAATAAAAAAATACAACTTGCGAAACGTGGGAAATATTTAGGGCTTTCTGATCCAATTAGCATTGCACATTACAAAAAACTAGGCATTACCAGCTTGCAAATACTACCCGTATTTAGTTTTATGAGTGAGCCTCGCCTAGATGATCTTAATCTAACTAATTATTGGGGCTATAACCCAATAAACTTTTTTGCGCCCGATAACCGTTATGCACAATATGATGCAGTAACGGAATTCAAACAGATGGTTAAAGAGTTACACGCTAACGGTATTGAAGTTATCTTAGATGTTGTTTACAACCATACGGCAGAAGGGGGCTTTGGTGGCCCAATTTTGAGTTTGAAAGGGTTTGATAATCGTAATTATTACACGTTTGAAAACCAAGTGGGTAGCGATCAAAAAAATTATACTGCATACAGTAATCATTCAGGTTGTGGTAATACAGTCAACAACAATACTCCTTGGATGCTCAAACTGACAATTGATTCATTACGTTACTGGGTTGAAGAAATGCAAGTTGATGGTTTCCGGTTTGATTTAGCCGTTACCCTTGCGCGTGAAAAAAATGGTTTTTCTGAAACCAGTGCTTTCTTCAAAGCCATTTACCAAGATCCAATTTTAAGTGAAACAATTTTAATTGCTGAACCTTGGGATATTGGTCCGGGTGGCTACAGAGTGGGTGGATTTCCTGAACAATGGCTTGAATGTAATGATCGATATCGCGATATTTCACGCTCATTTTGGCGTGGTGATACTAGCCATATTGGTGAAATTGCAACCAGACTATTAGGCTCTCGTGATTTGTTTGCAGAGAATTATCGCACGAGTTCAACCAGTGTGAATTACCTTTGTTACCATGATGGATTTACACTTGAAGATCTTGTTTCTTATGAAAATAGACATAATGAAGCAAATGCTGAAAATAACAGAGATGGCCACGGTAATAATTTATCGATCAACTTTGGAATTGAAGGCAAAACATCAAATGTGAAAATAAATGCGCTTCGTGAAAAACAAAAGCGTAATTTAATTGCAATGTTATTTTTGTCTCAAGGCACACCGCATTTCTTAGCGGGTGATGAAATGGGCAATACGCAGCAAGGTAATAACAACGCATACTGTCAAGATAACGAGTTAAGTTGGCTTAGTTGGCATTTACATGCAGCAGATCAAAAGTTATTCGACTTCACCAGTGCCGTCATAGCATTCCGCAAGCAGTCAATAATATTTAGCGATATTTATACTGAAAGCTCGGATGCAGAAGGCGATAATAAGCTTGCAGAAATAAACTGGTATCATCCTAATGGGCATATCATGGAGGACGCAGATTGGCATGATAGTAATGCACAAGTGCTTTCTGTGGAGCTTAAAGGTAAAGGAATGTTAGATGAGCATTGGTTTATAATGACCAATGCATCAACCTATAACATCGCTGCAACATTACCTATTATTGAAAGTAATTATCATTGGGAAGTTGCGATTGATACGACTTG
>JAGLDN010000121.1 GCA_023145575.1 Psychromonas sp. | reverse complement strand
CCAAAATTATTAAACCACTATAGTGACCCTTGGTATAAAGAATGGTTTATTGCCAAAGACGAATGGCAGAGGAAGATAAATTGTATTTATGGTGGGGGGAAAGCCGACACAATACCTAAAGGCTCTAAATTTTATTTACGTTGTGAGTATTATATTAACTAGCATTAGACTGAAGGTGTTTATCCTAACATGGTGCTTATCTTTATCTTTATCTTTATCTTTATCTTTATCTGTGTGATGTAAAAATACAAAATATATTTCCATGAGAAATTTTTAGATTATTAAGCCCCGAAGGGCATGGCTACTAGCACCACTCAACAATGTTATAATTCGCGACTTAGAACAACTCGTTAAGAAGTAAAGTCTTTATTTTATGCCTAGCATCTTGGCACTATTTGCCTTGCTGAATTTGTATTTTACGTTACATGGGTCTATGTCCTCGCGAATACTCTATTTTTTATGTTTTTAGTCGTAATGTTTTTTTGTTCATCATCACTTAAAATTTTTGTGATTATTTCAGTGTTGGCTAATAATAACCGAAAGAGCATTATGCGCTGTAATTAACCTGATGTTAGGTTAATTAATCTGGATCCCAGTTGACTTGTTTTTTAGCAAGCTAAAATAAGCCTTCCAATCAAATAACGAACCAGGATCGGTTTTTCTTCCAGGCGAAATGTCGCTATGTGCCTTTATTCTCTTTTTGGTTATGGCGGGATATTCACTCATTATTTCATCGGTTAATATCGCCAGTGCTTTATATTGTGATGGCGTATAAATACTTTGATCAGTCCCTTCAAGCTCAATACCTATTGAAAAATCATTGCAGTTTTGACTGCCATCAAAAGAAGACACGCCTGCGTGCCAAGCTCGTTTATTAAAGGGGACATATTGTTCGATTGTTCCATTTCGCTTAATAAAACAATGCGCAGAAACTTCAACACCTTTTAAGCTCATAAAGCTCGGGTGCTCATTACAATCTAGGCTCCCAGTGAACAATTGTTTTATTTGTTTTCCGCCATAAATGCCTTCTGGTAAACTAATACAGTGGATAACTAATAATGAAATATCCATGTCTTTTGGTCGATCATTATAATGTGGACTTTCAATAAAGGCTGCACCGCTGTAACGCGTTAGATCATTAATCATTGTATTCTTTCCTTAAAACTAAAAAAGTATCTTTTAAATCCAGGTCTGGAACGGTTTTATTCCCATTCAATCGTTGCAGGTGGTTTGCCGGACACATCGTAAACGACGCGTGAAATACCGTCTATTTCATTGATAATACGGTTTGAAACATGTCCAATTAAATCATACGGTAAATGAGACCAACGTGCGGTCATAAAATCAATGGTTTCAACACAGCGTAAAGATACAACCCAATCATATTTGCGACAATCGCCCATTACGCCGACTGAGCGAACAGGTAAAAACACAACAAATGCCTGGCTCACTTTGTGGTACATATCGGCTTTGTGTAGCTCTTCAATAAAAATTGCATCAGCACGACGTAGTAAATCACAATACTCTTTCTTAACTTCACCTAATACACGAACGGCTAAACCCGGTCCTGGGAAGGGGTGGCGATATAGCATTTCATACGGTAAGCCAAGCTCTAAACCGACTTTGCGAACTTCATCTTTAAACAATTCGCGCAAAGGTTCAATTAAGCCCATCGCCATGTTATCGGGTAATCCACCAACATTATGGTGTGATTTAATGACATGCGCCTTTCCATTTTTAGCCACCGCTGATTCAATTACATCAGGGTAAATTGTGCCTTGTGCTAGCCATTTTGCATTCTTTAATTTTTTCGATTCTTCATTAAAAATTTCAACAAAAACATGGCCAATTGTTTTGCGCTTTACTTCTGGATCGCTTTGTCCTGCCATTTTGTCTAAAAAGCGATTTTCTGCATCTACGTGAATGATCTTGAGTCCGAATTTTCCTTCGAACATATCCATCACTTGCTGACTTTCGTTAAGGCGAAGCAAGCCATTATCAACAAATACACAGGTGAGGTTATCACCAATTGCGCGCTGTAATAATAATGCGGTGACGGATGAATCAACGCCACCAGAAAGCCCTAAAATAACTTCATCGTCACCAATTTTTGCTTTCATTTGTGCAACGGAATCTTCGATAATAGATGCAGAAGTCCAAAGTATTTCACAGCCACAAATATCAACTACAAAGTTACGAAGCATTGTCTCCCCATGTTTTGTATGTGATACTTCTGGGTGAAACTGAAGACCATAAAATCGGTTTTTTTCATCGGCGATTGCTGCAAATTCACACGTTGCAGTATGAGCAAGCCCTACAAAGCCATCAGGAATAGAAGATACTTTATCGCCATGGCTCATCCAAACATCTAATAGGCGATGACCATTTTCAGCCAACCCATCTTCAATCGAATTAAGTAATCTTGATTGTGATGTGATTTCAATTTGAGCATAGCCAAATTCGCCTTCACCTTTGCCTTTAATAACGCGGCCACCTAATTGCGCTGACATCGCTTGCATACCGTAACAAATACCTAAGACAGGGACACCCGCCTTAAACACGTATTGAGCCGCGACAGGCGAGCCTTTTACTGTGACCGTTTCAGGCCCACCCGCTAAAATAATGCCGTTTGGGTTGAATGCTTGTATTTCATTTTCATCAACATCCCAGTTCCAAAGTTCACAATAAACACCAATTTCACGGATCCGTCGGGCAATTAACTGTGTATATTGGGATCCAAAATCTAAAATTAAGATGCGGTGCTTATGGATGTTTGTCGTCATTAAATAATCTCTTTAAATTAGGTGATCAGTATTTTCATCTGCATCCCCACGCTGGGCATAGGAACGTGAAATTTCGCTGGACAGGGGGCTATTTATTTAGGAGCGGCGGTAATTCGGAGCTTCTTTTGAAATGGTGATATCATGAACGTGGCTTTCACCCATTCCTGCACTGGTGATTGTTACAAATTTAGCTTTGGTATTTAGTTCGTTAATCGTTGCGCACCCCGTTAGCCCCATAGAAGAGCGCACGCCTCCCATGTGTTGATGGATAATTTGTTTTACGTTGCCTTTGTAAGCCACACGACCTTCAACCCCTTCGGGTACTAATTTATTGCTAGCATTATCTGATTGGAAATAGCGATCAGATGAGCCTTTAGCCATAGCCCCGAGCGATCCCATACCGCGATAAGATTTGTATGATCGCCCTTGATGAAAGATAATTTCACCAGGAGATTCTTCACTCCCTGCAAATACACTACCCATCATGACGCATGATGCGCCAGCAGCAAGCGCTTTTGAAATATCACCAGAAAAGCGTATCCCGCCATCTGCAATGACAGGGATCCCCGTGCCTTTTAGCGCGTCAACGGCGTCTGAAATTGCCGTTATTTGTGGCACGCCAACCCCAGTTACAATACGCGTTGTACAAATTGATCCAGGGCCGATGCCAACTTTGACCGCATTACAACCAGCCTCTACTAATGCTATTGCAGCTGTACCAGTGGCAACGTTACCGCCTACGATTTGTAAATCAGGGTATTTTAAGCGTGTCGCTATGATTTGATCAAGTACACCTTGGGAGTGTCCATGTGATGAATCAATTAATAATACATCAACGCCTGCTTCAACTAATGCATCAATTCGATCTTTATTGCTCGCGCACTCATTCGCGCCAACAGCTGCACCCACACGTAAACGGCCTAATTCATCTTTACATGCATTTGGTTTACGCTCAGCTTTACGAAAATCTTTTACAGTGATCATGCCTTTAAGTTTATAGTGAGGATCTATTAGTAAGACTTTTTCAATACGTTTTGCATGCATCAATGATTCAATTTCATCACGAGGCGTATCAGGGCTAGCGGTGACAAGATCTAATTTATTGGTCATAACCTCTGCCACTTTTTTATTTAAATCAACTTCAAATAAAACATCACGCCCAGTAATAATACCAACAAGCTTCCCAGAGTTTTCAACGACAGGGTAACCAGCAAAACCATTCTCTTTGGTTAATTCTTTAACTTTTGCTAAGGTTGTTTCTGGTGAAACAGTCACAGGATCTAAGATCACACCACTCTCATGGATTTTAACTAAGCGGACTTGCTTGGCTTGTAATTTAGTAGACATATTTTTATGAATAAATCCAATACCGCCTTCTTGTGCTAAAGCAATCGCGAAGCGAGCTTCGGTGACAGTGTCCATTGCCGCTGAAACTACAGGAATATTCATTGAAATAGAAGGCGTTAATTGGGTTTTTAAATCAGCCGTGTTAGGAAGCACTGTTGAATAAGCGGGTATTAATAAAACGTCATCAAATGTTAACGCATGTTTGGTAATTCGTAGCATCGCAATATATCACTTTTAGTTGTGGAGATAAAGTCTCTACCATCATAACTTAAGGCAGAACATTGCGAATATATATTAGAGGATTTCCAGCAAAATACAAATAAAAATCTAAAAATTTGCAATTCTTTTTCTCATCTCATAAGCTAATGCTCTTTTTCTTCAATTAAGTATTGATCATGTCGGATTATGAAAAAATATATACAGTTAGTCGATTAAATCGCGTGGCGAAATCAATACTCGAAACTGGTTTAGGCCTGGTTTGGTTATCTGGTGAAATATCTGATCTCACGTTGGCGGTTTCTGGTCATTGGTATTTCACATTAAAAGATCACTGCGCACAAATAAAATGTGCCATGTTTAAAGGCAATAATAAGAAGGTTTGTTTTAGACTTAAATATGGACAACAAATATTAGTGCATGGAAAGTTAAGCCTTTATGAAGCGCGAGGTGACTATCAAATGATAGTTGAAAGTATGCAATTATCAGGTGCAGGACTTTTAAAAGAACAATTTGAAACTCTCAAATGTCATTTAGCGAGTGAAGGTTATTTTGAAGATAAATATAAAAAAGCATTACCGAAAAACATAAATGCAGTGGGTGTTATCACCTCTTCAACCGGTGCTGCACTGCATGATATTTTAAGTGTATTAAAACGCCGCGATCCTCGTATGCAAGTCATCATTTATCCTAGTCAAGTGCAAGGCAAAGAAAGTGCCGAGTCAATCGTGAGTCAAATCCAAATGGCAAATACAAGGAATGAGTGTGATTTACTCATTGTAGGACGTGGGGGTGGTTCCCTGGAAGACTTATGGTGTTTTAATGAGAGGATCGTTGCAGATGCTGTTTTCCAAAGTCAGTTGCCTATTATCAGTGCAGTTGGTCATGAAATTGATATTAGCATGAGTGACTTGGTTGCCGATATTCGCGCCGCAACGCCCTCCGCCGCGGCAGAGCTTGTCAGTACCAGTAAAGAAATGCTCGACGCTCAATTGAAAACGCTGCTTGATAGGCTTAAAAACGCGATTCGAATAAAAATACAAGTATCAGCGCATCAATCTACTTTATTAAATGAGCAATTACTAAAGCAAGATCCGAATCATAAATTGCAGCAACAACGTCAGCATTTAGATGAGCAAACACTACGTTTACAACATGCGATAACCAATATTTTATATAATAAATCGCATCAATATAAAGCAACGCAGGCAAAATTATTACAGCAAAGCCCGAAGCAGAAAATGCAAATTTATGTTCAACAATTATCACAATTAAAAAATAATTTAATACAGGCGATCCTTCAAAAAATAAAAAATAATGAGAAGGATATGCAGACAAGCATTGCTAAACTCAATGGTTTAAACCCTCTTGCTGTACTTGCTCGCGGTTATGCCATTGTAAAAGATGATAAGCAAAATGTTGTTACAAATAAGGAAGCGTTAGCGACGGGTGATACTATCAATATACGCCTCAATAAAGGCGAGATAAACGCCATCGTCAATTAACCTGAACTCAGGATAGTGTTAACTTTGGCGAGGTATTGGTTGGTATTATCGAGAGTGAACACTTAAAGTACTTAGTGCAGAATTTTTTGCAATTATCAAGGGAAATTGGCTGCTTAATCGCAAGCTATTGTAAGTTAATTTAACATATATACCCATGTAACGTAAAAGTGCAAATTCAGCAAGAGAAATAGTACCAAGGTGCAGTGGGTATAGTTATTCTACATAGAGATTTTATAACAACGCGCCTTGGTACTCGTTGCCTTGCCCTGCGGGGCACAAGCTCGAAAACCAAGACTGCGTTACAATAATAGAAAAGTGCACAACAATTACCTAATATTGTGCTTGCTCTGATCATCGAGCTTGAGCCTGACAAAGCATTTTACCTCACATGGGCATATAGCTGCAACAATAGTTAATAATAGTAGCAGTGGACAGTGTTGCGTTTTATCTTTGAACATTGCGTTAGTGCCTGACAAAGCATCTTTGCGTTACATGTGAATTGACCTTTTAATTAATGGGATTATTCACCCCATTCAATAATACCTACAAGATCCTTGCCCGTATTGCTCACAATAAGCCATTTAATATGTTTTTCCCGCATTAAATTTTCAGCTTCTGATAAACGTGTGTTGGGAGATATGTAACACGGCGAATTATTCATTAAATCGCTTGCTACTGCATCATTAATACTCTTTCCTGAAATAAGAAAGCGACGAACATCTCCATCGGTAATAACCCCTTTTAAGCAATTATCTTCAAGCGCAAGTGCGAGACCAGTCCTTGTTTCTGTCATTATCATCAGCGTATCTGTTAAAGACGTTGTTGGGCTAACGATTGGTAAATTTTTGGTTCGCATTTCATGTTTGACGTCAGTGAGCAATCGCTTGCCTAAGCTCCCGCCTGGATGGAAACGGGCAAAGTCCTTCGGTGTAAAGTGTTTCTCAAGTGTCAATGCGGAGGCTAACGCATCACCAATTACAAGTGCTAAAGTGGTCGAGGTTGTTGGCGCTAAGTTATTTGGGCATGTCTCTTTTTCTATGCTGGCATCTAATACAACATCAGAATATTTTGCTAGTGTTGACGTCATTTTTCCAGTAATAGAAACAATTTTGTTACCAAAATGTTGAATAGACGGAATTATTTTTAATATTTCATCTGTTTCACCGCTATAGGAGATAAGCAATAATACATCCTCTTTTACCAACATGCCCAGATCTCCATGAAAAGCCTCACCTGGGTGCATAAAAAAGGAGGGCGTGCCGACGGATGCTAATGTCGCTGCTATTTTTTTACCGATATGACCTGACTTTCCCATACCAGAAACAACAATGCGGCCCTGGCAATTAACCATAAGAGAGAGGGCGCTTAAATATTCACTGCCTAATCGTCTTCTATGGCGAGTTAGCGCAGTGCTTTGTACATCAAAAACTAAACAAATTTCTTTCAATAATTTGTCATTAGAAAAAGACAGTTTATTCATTATACATCCTTATTGACTGCCGAAGAATTGGTTTGCATTTCGTTGTGATTTAAGTATATACCCGTCACAAAACAAATTGCGTTATTAAGTCATCAGCGTTCATCTCTTGGCAATGAGTGGTGTGATGACATCTCAACGATTAGCGATACTAATCATTTGCCGATAGTTTAAATGAAAAAAGACTCATTTAAAATGTATTAGTTTTCGAAGATACCGCGGCAACGCTTGCTAGATGTTGCACATTGAATGCTAACGGGTATAAAACCTAATTAATGATCTACAGTCTCTAGTATTTAATACTTTGTGTGTAAGAAAACTGAAATTTAGTCATCAGATGTAATCAAATCAGTGTGTAGGAATAAGGTTATCATTGGTACCTCTTATCCCCATGTGACGTAAAAATGCTTTGTCAGGTTCAAGCTCGTTGATCAGAACAAGGCAGAATATTCCCTTCGGTAGGGTTAAACAAAAGACTTTAACCCTTTATTGTTATTCACTTTCGATTATTGCAACGCAGTCTTGGTTTTCGAGCTTGTTCCCCGCAGGGCAAGGCAATTAGTACCAAGGCGCGTTGTTATAAAATCTCTATGTAGAATAAGTACTTAGGAATTAAAGTCTTTGTTTTAATTCGACCTTTG
>JAGLDN010000120.1 GCA_023145575.1 Psychromonas sp. | reverse complement strand
CTTTGGTGATTAACGCAGTTAATCACCTCAGAGGGCAATTTTATGCCTAGCCCTTGGTACTATTTCCCTTGCTGAATTTGCACTTTTACGTTACATGGGTATATAAGCGGATGCTTCACAAAAATTCGCGGGACTGTCTTGCATTCGGATTTTGTCTATTAGTTAATATACGTGATATTATGTTATCCATTAATTACATTAAATTAATTAATTTGATCAGGGGTTTATACCCATGTGACTTAAAGATGCTTCATCAGTCGCAAGCTAGATGATAACAGCAAGGGAATATATTACACCTATAAACGATCCGCTGTGCTAATCGTATATAGGTGTAATTAACGAAAAATGTTAAATTTCGATTGGTTATACACTTTTAGATTATTATAACGTGGGGCTACGTTGTTTTCATCATAAGTTGATCTTGCGCGCCAACGGAAAAGGGTACTTGCACCAATCAACAAAGTTATACAATTTAGCCCTAGAACGACTCGTTAAGAATTAAAGTCTTTATTTTATTTCTTCTGCCAGATGATTAACGTAGTTAATCATCGAGAGGGCAATTTTATATTGAGTACCTTAACACAAGTTGGCTTGCTGACGTTGCATTTCGAAGTAACAGGGGTAAATATTTAGGTTATTTACATTTGAAAACTTCATAGCCTTTATTATTATCTCGCTTCAAAGTTTTGATATTTTTAAAACCTAGCGATTGAGCGATGGCTAAATCTTTAGTATCAATGCTATGAATATTAATGTTTGTGGCAGGACTACCACACATTGCGATAGTAACAACATGGGTTAACCTTGCACATTGAGATGAATGAACATTAACCTTAGCTTTCTTTAATAAATTAGCGGTTGCTGTATGTGACATACCAGCACCTTTACATTGGATCGCACCATTATTGATGTAGACAAGTGTGATGTTTTTATTATTGGTCATTGCAAACGCAGACGCACAGACAGTGAACAAAATTATTAGGGCTGAACCGAGGGTTAATTTTTTTATTTTAGGTCTAAATTTCTCAGTGTCTAAACTCATTGGTAATTCCTTTTAAAAAGTTTCGTAATAATTGATCTCCACATTCTTTATAATTGCGATGGTTAGCACGTCTAAATAAGGCAGAAAGCTCTGATTTTGATACTGTAAATTCTGTTGAGTTTAAAGCACTAAGCATATCTTCTTCCTTGAAGTTAAGTGCAATACGTAGTTTTCTTAAAATAGCATTATTTGAAAGTATTTCTTTGGCGGGTAAAGGCGTTGGCATTGCCAATTCTTTACGTCCTCTTTTTTCATAAATCAAACCGTCAAGGAATAAAGACAGTAAGCTATCTCGACAAAATACATAATTTTCTTCGCCTTCTTTTGCCATGATACTGTGTAAATATTTTTCATCTATTGGGTTATCTACAGAAGAAAAAATCGTTAACATCTTCGTATCATTAAGTTGTAGTGCATAACGCACTCGACGTAAAATATCATTGGTGATCATAATTTAATACACGCAAATTATGCGTTTCCTTTTGTTTTTAATTGGTGCTCGGCGGCAAATGATAACATGCGATCTAAGGAAATCATTGCACCTTTAGCAACGCTTGGGTCAACATCAATATTATGGCCTTTTGCATTGTTTAATGCATTAAATATTGCTTTAAGACTATTCATTGCCATCCATGGACATTGTGCGCAGCTACGGCAAGTTGCACCATTTCCTGCTGTGGGTGCTGCTAACAATTCTTTTTCGGTGCAAGCTTGCTGCATCTTATAAAAAATCCCCTTATCAGTTGCAACAATTAATGTTTTATTTGTTAAGCTTTTAGCCGCTGAAATTAATTGACTCGTAGATCCAACGATATCAGCCAACTCAATAACATTTTTCGGTGATTCAGGGTGTACTAGTACAGCGGCACCTGGATTAAGTGCCTTCATCTCTCGCAGTGCTTGCGCTTTAAATTCATCATGAACAATACAATCGCCTTGCCACATCAGAATATCAGCTTGTGTTTTATCTTTGATGTAATTCCCTAAATGGCGATCAGGCCCCCAAATTAATTTTTTCCCTTCACTATCAAGGTGGTCAACAATTTCAAGCGCGATGCTTGATGTCACGACCCAATCCGCCCGTGCTTTAACTGCAGCTGAGGTATTTGCATAAACAACAACGGTGCGATCAGGGTGTTCATCACAAAACTGACTAAATAACTCAATAGGGCAGCCAACATCTAATGAGCAAGTTGCCTCAAGCGATGGCATTAAAACTTTTTTATTGGGTGTTAATATTTTTGCAGTTTCACCCATGAATCGCACACCAGAAATGATTAAAGTTGATGCATCATGATCTCGCCCAAAACGCGCCATTTCAAGCGAATCACCAACATAGCCTCCAGTCTCTTCAGCCAGTGCTTGAACGTCAGGATCGGTGTAGTAATGCGCAATTAACACTGCATTTTTTTCTTTGAGTAAGCGTTTAATTTTTTCTTTGTAGTTAATTTTTTCTTGATCCGAAAGTACGGCAAGTTTTGGCAGTGATGGATATTCAACCCTAAGCATTGGAGATAATGTAGCCATGTTGTTTTCTCATAACGTTTTAAATGTTGTTTACTCATACGATTATAACAAAAAAAGTGATTAATGTGTTTTTATTAGTGATGAGAATTTTTAACAGCGTAATATCAGCATATTAATTAAAAAAATGCCGTAGTTGACTTTAAATCTGCCGCAGATAATATATTCTTATTACAGTGGTTTGTTTTAAGCAATATGTTTAAAAGCATACCTATGCCATGAGTGATGATCATGTGGTCTAATAGACGCGTTTTATTAAAAAATATTTGCTGTTTTCAGTAGATGGTTAAAAAGCTATTTTAATTTTATAACGTAGTCAATTTAAATTGCATTTAAGGTGGATGGATAAGATAAGTAAGCTTTATCACCCAGTAAAAATTGTTACGGCTACCTTGAAGCACCTCCCAAATTGATACTGAGTAACTGCCAGATCCCTTTGTGAGTGTTTAGTTTTCTATAATACTTATAATATTGACGAGTAACATTGGCTATAAAAGGGATAAAATCAGAATGTGTTATTTATTGATTTTTAGCGTGAACAAATGGTTTAGGAACCCGCAATGCTAAAGAGTTAATCGATTTTTATGCAAAGTTATTAGAAGATCTAAGTATGTCGATAATATTAATGCACTTCAATATCTGAGTATGATGGTTGTAGATAACACATTAATTATTAACAATAAGAAACTGAAAAAAAATAAATTAAATTTCAGTGATGCAGGCGGTTTTAAAAAACCTAAAAATAAAAAACTGAGTAATGAGAGCCGATGTAATGGACAGTCAATGCGAAACAGCTAAAATAATTTCTGACGAGCCCGCTGATCATGATCCTAATTAAAAGTTAACCAAAAATTATTACTCGAACACACAGTGTATCTTTTATAAGGCTTGTCGAGACACACCATCTAACATAGTGTTTTACACCTATTTTAATCGACAACATGGACGCTCTTACGCCTTGTTCATTTATCAAATTGGAAAGAAAAAGCTGCAGTTTTGCAAGGGCGAAGGTGGTTATTGCAGTAAACGTTTG
>JAGLDN010000012.1 GCA_023145575.1 Psychromonas sp. | reverse complement strand
AGCGCACAGGTGCTCAGGTACGTGGACCTATCCCACTACCGACTCGTAAAGAGTGTTTCACAATACTAATATCACCACATGTAAACAAAGATGCTCGTGATCAGTATGAGATCCGAACACACAAACGCTTAATCGATATCGTAGAGCCAACTGAAAAAACGGTTGATGCACTTATGAAGTTGGATTTAGCAGCTGGCGTTGACGTTCAAATCAGGCTAGGTTAATGGAAATAGAGGTATTACAATGTCAATCGGTTTAGTAGGTCGTAAAATTGGAATGACTCGTATCTTCACAGAGGATGGTGTTTCTATTCCAGTTACAGTGCTTGAATGTACGCCAAACCGTGTTACTCAAGTAAAAACACTTGAAATTGATGGCTATCAAGCTATTCAAGTAACAGCTGGCACTAAAAAAGCAAGCCATGTGAAGAAACCTGAAGCTGGGCACTTTGCGAAGGCAGGGGTTGAAGCTGGTCGCGGTCTTTGGGAATTTCGTCTAAAAGAAGATGAGGGTGCAGATATCAAAGTTGGTGGTGAGCTAAGTGTTGAGCTTTTCAACGAAATAAAGAAAGTAGATGTTACAGGTCGGTCTAAAGGTAAAGGCTTCCAAGGTGGTATAAAACGCTGGAACTTTTCGATGCAAGATGCGACTCACGGGAATTCATTATCACATCGATCCAATGGTTCGATTGGTATGTGTCAAACACCAGGTCGAGTCTTTAAAGGCAAAAAAATGTCTGGTCACATGGGGGATGGGCGTATTACGACTCAAAACCTTGAAGTTGTACGCGTAGACGTTAAACGCAACCTACTGCTCATTAAAGGAGCAGTGGCTGGTGCGAAAAATGGAAACGTTATCATTAAACCTGCTGTTAAAGCATAACCAAGGATTGAGTAATGAAATTGGTATTGAAAGATGCACAAAGTGCACTTGAAGTTTCTGACGCTACCTTTGGACGCGAATTTAACGAAGCCTTAATACATCAGGTTGTCGTTGCTTTTGCAGCTGGTGCTCGTCAAGGTACTAGGGCTCATAAAAATCGTTCTGATGTACGCGGAGGTGGCAAGAAGCCATGGCGTCAAAAAGGCACAGGTCGGGCTCGTGCAGGTACAATCCGTAGTCCAATTTGGGCAGGTGGTGGAGTTACATTTGCTGCGCGTCCACAGGACCACAGTCATAAAGTAAACCGTAAAATGTACCGTGGTGCAGTGAAAAGTATATTGTCTGAACTTGTGCGTCAGGAACGTCTTATTGTTGTAGAAAACTTTACTGTTAAAACACCAAAGACAAAAGAGTTAAAAGAGAAATTAAAAGAAATGGATCTCAAAAATGTTTTGATCATCACTGAATCATTAGATGAGAATCTATTTTTAGCGTCACGTAACTTATACAAAGTTTGTGTTCGTGATGTTCAAGGAATTGATCCTGTCAGTCTTATTGGTTTTGATAAAGTTGTTATGACTGCGGATGCAATTAAGAAACTTCAGGAGACTCTCGCATGATAAGTGAAGCGCGTTTATTGCAAGTGATCTTAGGACCACACACCTCAGAAAAGGGGACTTTATCTGCTGAAAAAAATAATACAATTATTTTCAAAGTTGCATGTTCTTCAACTAAGGCAGAAATTAAACAGGCCATTGAGAAGCTATTTGAAGTTGAAGTGACAGGTGTTCGCACACTTAATGTTAAGGGTAAATCTAAGCGTACAAGGCAACGTTTGGGTCGGTGTAAAGACTGGAAAAAAGCATATGTTACTCTGATTAAAGGTGCTGACATTGATTTCACTGCTATTGAGCCGAGGAATTAATCATGGCTATTGTAAAATGTAAACCTACCTCGCCAGGGCGTCGTCACCTTGTTAAATTGGTGAATCACGAACTGCATAAAGGTAAACCATATGCGCCACTTTTAGAGTCAAAATCTAAATCAGGTGGGCGTAATAATGGTGGTCGTATTACGGTACGTCATATCGGTGGTGGTCACAAGAGACATTACCGTATTATTGACTTTAAACGTAATAAAGATGGTATCTCTGCAAAGGTTGAGCGTTTGGAGTATGATCCAAACCGCAGTGCAAATATTGCACTAGTACTTTATGCAGATGGTGAACGTCGCTACATTCTAGCGCCTAAAGGGCTAAATGTTGACGATGTAATTCAATCTGGTGAAGACGCGGCAATTCAAGTTGGTAATTGTATACCGTTGCGTAATATTCCAGTAGGTACAACAGTTCACGCGGTTGAGATGAAACCTGCTAAAGGTGCACAAATTGCACGATCAGCGGGTGGCTACAGCCAAATTGTAGCGCGTGATGGTGCGTATGTTACGTTGCGTTTACGCAGCGGTGAAATGCGCAAAATCCCAGTTGAGTGCCGTGCAACAATCGGTGAAGTTGGTAATGCAGAACATATGCTGCGCCAATTAGGTAAAGCAGGTGCTTCGCGTTGGCGTGGTATTCGGCCTACTGTCCGTGGTGTTGTAATGAACCCAGTAGATCACCCCCATGGTGGTGGTGAAGGGAAAACATCGGGTGGTCGTCATCCTGTTTCTCCTTGGGGAGTGCCAACGAAAGGCTACAAAACTCGTAAGAATAAGAGTACAGATCAGTACATTGTTCGTCGTCGTAAATAAGAAATAAGTAGAGGTATCGCCATGCCACGTTCTCTCAAGAAGGGGCCATTTATTGACCTACACTTGCTGAAGAAGGTAGAGAAAGCGATGGAAAGCGGAGAGAAAAAACCAATTAAAACGTGGTCTCGTCGCTCAATGATCGTTCCAGATATGATTGGTCTAACCATCGCGGTCCATAACGGGCGTCAACACGTGCCAGTATTTGTAACTGATGAAATGATCGGTCAAAAACTGGGTGAATTTGCACCAACTCGTACTTACCGTGGTCATGTTGCGGATAAGAAAGCGCAGAAATAGGGATAATTATGGAAGCTTTAGCTAAACATTTATTTGCTCGCTCTTCTGCTCAAAAAACGCGTTTGGTTGTGGATCAAATTCGTGGTCTTCCAATTGACAAAGCATTAGAACTTTTAACATACAGCCCAAAGAAAGCAGCTGTTTTGGTTAAAAAAGTGGTAGATTCAGCAATCGCAAACGCGGAGTTTAATGAAGGCGCAGACATTGATCAACTTTCAATTACAAAAATATTTGTAAATGACGGGCCGACAATGAAGCGTATTATGCCACGTGCCAAAGGCCGTTCAGATCGCATAAAAAAGCGTTCTTGTCACATCACAGTAGTCGTATCAGACAGGGGTTAAGCAATGGGACAGAAAGTTCATCCTAACGGTATTCGTCTAGGTATCACGAAAGCTTTTAGCTCTAATTGGTATGCTGGCACAAAGGATTTTGCTGATAATTTATTCGGTGATTTCAAAATACGTCAATTTTTAACAAAGAAATTGCAAAATGCGTCTTTGTCTAAGGTCTCAATAGAACGCCATGCAAAGAGTGTTCGCGTGACGATAAGCACTGCTCGGCCAGGTGTTGTTATTGGCAAGAAAGGTGAAGACGTTGAAAAACTACGCGTAAAAATTGCTGAAATGTCAGGGGTTCCAGCGCAGATCAACATTTTAGAAGTTCGTAAACCTGAGCTTGATGCAAAACTAGTTGCGGATTCTATCGCTTCTCAATTAGAGCGACGAGTAATGTTCCGGCGAGCAATGAAGCGTGCAGTACAAAATGCAATGCGTCTTGGTGCAAAGGGTATTAAAGTCCAGGTTAGCGGACGTTTAGGCGGTGCAGAAATCGCCCGCGCTGAATGGTACCGTGAAGGCCGTGTACCTTTGCATACTTTTCGTGCGGATATTGATTACTCAACAGCTGAGGCGGCAACAGTTTATGGGATTGTCGGAGTTAAGGTGTGGATATTTAAAGGCGAAATCCTTGGTGCTTTGCCCCTCAATGTTGAGCCGCTATCTAAACCAAAGCGTAAAGCTCGTGGTAAGTAGGAGTAATATCGCATGATGCAACCAAAACGTACGAAGTTCCGTAAAATGATGAAGGGGCGAAACAGGGGGCTTGCTAAAGGTACTGAAGTAAACTTTGGCGAATTCGGGCTCAAGGCAGTAGGCCGTGGTCGAATTACAGCTCGTCAAATCGAAGCTGCACGTCGTGCAATGACTCGACATGTTAAGCGACAAGGTAAAATCTGGATCAGAGCGTTTCCTGATAAACCAATTACTGGTAAACCGTTAGAAGTTCGTCAAGGTAAAGGTAAAGGTAACGTAGAATATTGGGTTGATCAAACTCAACCAGGTAAAGTCCTTTATGAAATAGAAGGTATTTCAGAAAAGTTAGCACGAGAAGCATTTGCGCTAGCGGCTTCTAAATTGCCAATCAAAACAACTTTCGTAAAGCGTAAGGTAATGTAATGAAATCGAACGAACTTAAAAATAAGAGTGTTGAGGATCTTAATGCTGAACTTTTAAGCTTATTGCGCGTGAAATTTAGCTTAAGGATGCAGTTAAGTAGTGGTCAGCTTGAGAAACCGCACGTTATTAAAAAAGTGCGTCGAGATATCGCACGTGTTAAGACAATATTAACCCAGAAGGTAGGTGTGTAATGAGCGAAAAAAACACTCGAGCTCTTCAAGGTAAAGTAATCAGTGCAAAGATGAATAAATCTATCGTTGTATCTTTTGAGCGTAAAGTGAAGCACCCATTATATGGAAAATTCATGAGACGTACTACGAAGATACATGCGCATGATGAAAAAAACCAATGTAATGAAGGTGACGTTGTTCTCATTAGTGAATGTCGGCCGATTTCTAAGACTAAATCTTGGACATTGGTAGAAGTAGTAAGAAAAGTTTAAGTTTTAATTTTTTTCTTACATTTGATTAAAACGGCAGTCCTATTAAATGTTGCCGTTTTTGGACTATCTTTTTGATGAAGTTAGTGGTATATTCCGCTCCCTTAATCATGGCATCTCAGTAACTATTGCTTACAATTATTACGCAAAGAAAGAGCTAATCGAAGATTTGAGGGTAGAAGTTGCAGTATATAGTTACTCCTTTTGACACAAATTTATGTAGAAGCCACTTACTTTAAGTCCTAAAATTTGATAAGCTTGTCTTACTGAAATTGGCATAATTAGGTTAGTACAACTCTATTAAAAAGTATTTAAAATAAAAAAGCGGAGCACTGTAATGATCCAAATGCAAAGTGTGCTTGATGTAGCCGATAACTCAGGCGCGAGACGTGTAATGTGTATTAAAGTCCTTGGCGGCTCACATCGTCGTTATGCAGCAATCGGAGACATCATCAAAGTATCGGTAAAGGAAGCAATTCCTCGCGGTAAAGTTAAGAAAGGTGATGTGTATTCAGCGGTGGTCGTCCGCACTCGTAAAGGTGTGCGACGCCATGATGGCTCTGTTATTCGTTTTGACCGAAATGCTGCGGTTATGTTGAATGCAAGCAATCAGCCGATTGGAACTCGTATATTTGGTCCTGTCACTCGTGAACTTCGTAATGATAATTTTATGAAGATCGTTTCACTGGCTCCAGAAGTTCTATAGGATCTAATATGGCATCTAAAATTAAGCGTAACGATGAAGTAATTATTATTGCTGGGAAAGATAGAGGAAAAACAGGAACGATTGGTACTGTGTTACCTAACGGCAAAGTAATCATCAAAGGTGTAAATCTAGTAAAGAAACATACCAAGCCAAATCCACAAGCTGGAGTTGTCGGTGGTATTGTTAAGCAAGAAGCACCGTTAGAAATATCAAATGTTGCGATTTATAACTCAGAAACGAGTAAAGCAGATCGTGTTGGATTTAGACTAAAAGACGGAAAAAAAGTACGTTTCTTCAAGTCTAATAATGAAATTATAAGTTAATTGGAGTTTGCGATGGCGAAACTGCATAATCTTTATAACAAGAGCGTAGTGCCTGATTTGAAAAAGAAATTTGGCTATTCATCTGTTATGCAAGTCCCTCGAATTGAGAAAATAACCCTTAATATGGGTGTTGGTGAAGCAATCTCGGATAAAAAAGTCCTTGAGCATGCAAAATCTGATATGACACTAATATCAGGTCAAAAGCCAGTCATTACTAAAGCTCGGCGCTCTGTGGCAGGCTTTAAAATTCGTGAAGGTTACCCTATTGGTTGTAAAGTAACATTACGTGGTTCGCGGATGTGGGATTTCTTTGAGCGATTGGTTATGATTGCCATTCCGCGTGTACGTGATTTTCGCGGACTTAATGCGAAGTCATTTGATGGGCGTGGCAACTATTCTATGGGTGTTCGTGAGCAAATAATTTTTCCTGAAATCGATTATGATAAAATTGATAAAGTACGCGGATTAGATATCACTATTACAACATCTGCTAAGTCTGATGAAGAAGGACGAGCATTACTTGCTGCGTTTAACTTTCCTTTCCGTAAGTAAGGTATAAAAAATGGCTAAACAATCAATGAAAGCGCGTGAATTAAAACGTAAGAAGTTAGTTGCTAAGTTCAAGGAACAACGAGCCGCATTAAAAGTGACGATTAGTAGTGTTCATTCTGACGAGAAAGATCGTTGGGATGCAGTTCTTAAGCTTCAAACGCTCCCTCGTGATTCTAGCTCATCGCGACAACGTAATCGTTGTAACGTGACGGGACGTCCACATGGGTATCTTCGTAAATTTGGGATGAGCCGAATTAAGGTTCGTGAACACATGATGCGCGGAGAAATCCCTGGCTTGAAAAAAGCTAGCTGGTAATCAATTTAATCATGGAGTAAAAAGTTATGAGCATGCAAGATCCTATTTC
>JAGLDN010000119.1 GCA_023145575.1 Psychromonas sp. | reverse complement strand
GAAAGATCAACAGCCCCTAGAATATGGGCGCCTAAAGGCACCAGATCCAGTGCCATCCACCAGCAACAATTTGAATACGATTATATCGTTGGAGGCACTTGTCCAGCACAAGATAAAGCACTTGGTTTAGTGTTACCTTTGGAAAATACCAACGGCATGATTGAACATTTAGGGCATCATGGCACACCACTGGCAAAATAAAATGTTTTGATAATGTTATTCCAATACCTTTGCCACCGTATTCACCAGTACTTAATCTAGTAGAACAGCTATGGCAACATCTTAAACAAAGATATTTATCAAATATGGCCTTTAAAAATTATGACGATATTGTAGATAAAAGCTGTGAGGCTTGTAACAATATTTTAAATGAGACTAATTTTGTTAGTAAATCATGTGGTAGAAAATGGATTAAGTTAGTATAATTATTTTTTAAAATGGTATAAGGAGTATAGGTATTGTAACAAACAAAATAGTGTTTTTAAACGTAAAACAAGCCGTAATCATCAAGGAATCATCAAGGAATCATCAAGGAATCATCATACAATGCCACTGACAGCAAAAGAGTTTTCAATAATGCATCATAGAAAGATTGCGGCTCAAAGTGCGCTTAAATTTTTCACAGATATAAAAAATATAAGATCAACAAATATTCCAGGCTGTGAGGATTTGAAGGGTTGGAACATTATTAAGGAATACAGAGATAAAAAGCATGTTGATTCTGCCATTGACGCATTCCTAGATTCAGCAAAAAGTGGATATGGCAATTGTGGAGAGAAGGCTGCTATTGTTTTCACATCTTTATCTCGTAATCCAAGACTTATTCCTAATTCATTTGTGTATCTAGCCGCTATAGCTAGTGACCATATGTTTGTTGTTATAACAGACAAAGGAATATGTAATCTTAGAGGGTATCAAAAGCTTAATAGCTTAAGTCTAACTACACTGGTAGTAGATGGTTTTACTGAAGATTGGTATTTTCCTAATGTAGATACACTTACCGAATATGCGACTGGTTTTATGAATATAACTACAACAGCATTACAAGCTTACTCAAGATACAGATGTAAAATTCAAAATCATCGCATTTTTCCTCTCAATATATTCTAAATAGTAAGGGGAGTGTCCATAACAAGATCTGCATTTTCTTGGCCCATACCTTATTCATATTAAATCGATCAGTTAGCTATCCTATTTCTGTTTCAACTGACCGACGCATTTTATACCAATTACAATAAATAGCTTTTCTATTTTGCTGCTTAATATAACTTACTTCCGTATTGTAGGTTTCATAAATGCAACACCAATTTACATTAACTTAAGCTGTTTTTTTCTATAAAATTAAGATATATTCTTTATATTCTTTATATTCTTTAAAAAATCACGTTCAGGTTGATTCAAGTGATTAACTGTATAGTTTCTCCACGTTATACCTGATTTAAAAAATAAAAAAAGTACACCCCTAATAACATATTAAAACTTTCACCACAAAGGGATTAATATGAGCCAAGGGTGTCACACGAATGCACATTCGAGAGCAATTTTATGCCTAGTATCAGACGTCAACTACCTTGG
>JAGLDN010000118.1 GCA_023145575.1 Psychromonas sp. | reverse complement strand
AAAGCAATTCAAAAACAAAAATCCGTTTTCTTGTGTTTCATTACATCCAGCAAGGACACACTTATGCTAGTGCCTCTCAAATATTTTTAATCACATTAGACAGCGTGCAAAAATGGGTTGCCCGTTATAAAAAATATGGCATAGAAGGTTTGCAAACTAAAACAATCCTAGGTCGCCCATCACTTAATGACGCTAAAGACAATGATAAAACAACCCTGATGCAAACCACTAAAAAAGGCGGAAGAGTTCGACTTAAGGATATTTAAAAGATGTTGTCCAAGGATTTTGATATTAATTATATGGGTACAAATGGTGTGCATTATCTTCTAACAAAACTAGGTTTAAGTTGGATAAGTTCTAGATCCAAACACCCAAAGCAAGATCTTGAGGCTCAAAGCCTATAAAAAACTTCAAACAAACAATAACAGATGCCCTGCCTGTGGACACAGATTTAATCAAAGCTGATGTCTGGTTTCAACATGAGACTAAAATAGGACAACAAGGCTCTATCACTAGAATATGGGCGCCTAAAGGCACCAGATCCAGTGCCATCCGCCAGCAACAATTTGAATACTATTATATCGTTGGAGGCACTTGTCCAGCACAAGATAAAGCACTTGGCTTAGTCTTACCTTTGGCAAATACCACCGGCATGATTGAACATTTAAGACAAATCTCACAAGCAACACCAAAAGGCAGATATGCCGTTGTGGTAATGGACAGGGCATCATGGCAGACCACTGGAAAATAAAATGTTTTGATAATGTTATTCCAATACCTTTGCCACCATATTCACAAGAACTTAATCTAGTAGAACAGCTATGGAAACATCTTAAACAAGGATATTTATCAAATATGGCTTTTAAAAATTATGACGATATTGTAGATAAAAGCTGTGAGGCTTGGAGCAATATTTTAAATGAGACTAATTTTGTTAGTAAATCATGTGCTAAAAAATGGATTAAGTTAGTATAATAATTTTTTGAAAATGGTATAACTATTTAGGAATTAAATTCTTTATTTTAATTGACCTAGCACCTTAGTACTATATCCCTTGCTGAATTTGCACTTTTACGTTACATGGGTATAGTATTTATGATGTTTTCTGATAAATAAAATTGATAAATACAGGTACAGCAGGACGGTGGAGTAGGGGCTACCAATAAATTTAATCGAAACATCTATAAGGTGGCAGCTCAAATCGAGGGTGTTTTAAGCCTAACAAGTAAAGCTTACCTTGGTAATTATTTTCATTATCACTACTAAACTCAAAAATAAAACAAGCCTCTAAAAACTGTTTCCCGAGTTTAAAATTAAAACGAAAGCGCGCAACTGACAATAACTGTAAATCAAGTTGCAAACAATGTTTCGTTATTAACAGTTTAGCTAATTCTGATTGTTGTCGTAACTTCCAAATCAATGTTGCTATGCAGACGGTAATAAAAATAAACAGAAGATCTCTCATTGAGTGATACCTACATTACTTTTTAGGGTTGAAAACAAAATACCAATAGCTTTTGCTAAAGCATTCGAGCGTACGGGAATACGTAATTGTTTTAGCAGTTTTCCGCGCAGAGTAGGAATAGCAACCAAATCAGAAAACAAGTTATTAAATAATTCAGGTTGATGGTTTGCTAATGCTTCTAAAAGCTTGTTAAGTAGGGTTTCATCGGCTAATTGTTCCCAAAGACGTCCTGCAATCGTAATATACCAGTCAGGATTAAAAATCAAGTCGGATAAAAATTGCTGATCAATTAAAGCTTTTATAATTTCAATATTACTGCAACTTGAAATTGCACGCAATAATAAGATGGCTGTTTCGTGATGATTGTTTTCAAGCGAAAATTTGGCTTGTAGTGCAATCATTGCGGCGAATTGGGCGTTGATGTTACTTGTGTGCTCTAAACAAATTGCCAAGATCTTTAATGGTTGCTCTGGCAAATAAGGCAGGGCGTTGATTAAATGTTGTTGATTATCATCGAGATCTAGTCGACTACAAATATCAGCGACTCCTTGAAACCCAACAATTTGCCATGTATCCCAGCTGTCCTTTCCTGAAAAGTAGTGCTGTGCATCGAAATAAAATCGAGAGGCGCCTTGGTTAAGGTCTCTGTTTATTTTGCTATTAAAAATAGCAAGTTTTTCAACACTTGGTTTAAAAATATAGGGATTGCTTGACAGACGTTGTTGTAATTTATCGCTAATATTTGTGGTTAAATTATCGCCTATTTCTTCTGTCACTGTTTTTATAAAATTTGTTTGAGCCGTTATTTGAAGAAAACCTTGCTCATCAAGTGGCATTTTTAAAAACCACATGAAATAATGAAGTTCCTTCTGTTGCCAAAATGTAATAGAAAAAAATGCCTGTTGTTGTATTGGAAATGGGTAGATACATTTATTTGAATCTATTTCTTTAAAGTCAGCATTTGATATCTTTGTTATTTTTCTTCCGAGTTCGTAAATGATCATGTGGCATTGCGCTGAGGCTAAAAAATCACTTAACGTATTAGCAGGCATTTGGCATCAACCTCTTAAATGTAAAACTTTGTGTCTGGAGCGATGGATGTTATAGGTATAAAGGTATAACTTAACGCTTTATGAGCTAGTAATTGTGTTCATGTTGCTTCTGATGTTCATAATTTTCATGGTTTTCATGGTTTTCATCGTGCGATACTTCATCAATGTCTAATGCTAATGCATCATCGACCTGCTCCATTTTAATAACTAATGAACTCAATCGAGATTGCCATTGCTGATGACTTTCAACCAGCTTATCGTTATGTGTTTTTAGTGACTCGTTTTCTTCAATAGCTTGATTTTTTTGAGTTGTAACATTATCAAGTTTTACTTGTAATTTAGTAATCGAATCTATTACGGCTTCAATTTTCGTTTCAAATTCGTCTAACAGATCAAAAATCATTTTTATTCCTTATTTTGGGGAGGGTATGTATCCATGTGAAGTAAAGATGCAAAGTCAGAAAGACAAAGTTTATCAAGATACTATACCCATACTACTTCGAAATGCAACGTTAGATCGGCAAATTGTGCTAATGTACTCAGCATAAAATAACCCTCCTTTATGATTAACTACGTAAATCACGAAAGAGGGCGAATTAAAATAGGGACGATTACAGTCTCATTTCTATCAAGATACGCTAAAAGAGCACATTCCAAAAGAGATAAAGATACAGTACGAACACAATGTCGCCTAAATAAAATTACCTTTTAATGTCTAACCTATGGGTCAAAGATAGAAAAAATGTAGGATCTTGACATGACATCCGAGCAAATAGAGAACATTGCACCTTTACGTCATATGGATACATGTATTTAAAATAAATTTATTTCCGTGTTTATTAACGTTAAATTTGAAATGCTAATGTATGTTTTTTTTGTATCACGAATAGATATTGACTTAACAACGCTGCTGATACGGTCAACCCAACGATTAAACCTATCCAAAATCCTTCTACGCCAAGTGCTTTTACAATGTAATTTGTCATACCTAATATGTATCCTAAAGGCAATCCAATGATCCAATAAGAGAGAAAGGATCGGATAAATATGGGGAACATTTCCTTATATCCACGTAATGCGCCACCTGCGACAAGCTCTACTGAGACGATACATTGAAATACCGCAGCGAATAAAAGTAATGATCCTGCAAGTTTTATTACCATAGGATTATCTGTATACATATTTGCAATCTGAAATCTAAAAATCACTGTTAAAAGGGCAGTAAATAGAGTGGTTATTATACCGATTAAGAACCCGACAAATGTAGCATTCTTTGCACCTAGCAGACTTTTTTTGCCAATATTAAACCCAACGCGAATACTGACAGCGTTAGAAATACTCGCTGGTAACATAAACATCATAGTTAAGAAGTTTAAAGCAGATTGATGGGCGGCAACAACCAGAGCACCCAGAGGCGCAACTAGAACTGCAACACCCGCAAAAAGCAATACTTCAAAAAATATTGTGAAGGCAATTGGTAACCCGAGCTTAAAAATAGTCCATTGCTGCTTAAAATTGGGTTGCTTAAAATTTTTAAACAATGGAAAATATATGAGTTTTCGCGTATATAAAGTGTAAAGTAGCATTAATAAGGCCATGATCCAAAAAGAAATGGCTGTTGCAAGTCCACAACCTGCGCCACCTAATGCAGGCAAACCAAATTTTCCATAAACAAAAATCCAGTTAAGTGGCACATTAAATAATAACCCTAAAAAACCAATGATCATTGAAGGTTTAGTGATTGACAAGCCGCCAATATAGTTTTGTAATGCTTGTAACACAAGGTAGGCTGGTACAGCAGGCATGATAGCGTAAAAGTAATTAGTTGTGATCTTTAGTATTACAGGATCGATATTCATAAAATGAAGGAGATTACTTGCATTACAAAGTAAAGCATAGACTGGAATGGACAACAATAAAGCAATATAAATCCCTTGTTGTCCAAGGTTTGGTATACTTTTAAGATCGTTTGCACCATGTGCTTGTGAGATAAGGGGAATAAGTGCCACTAAAATACCAGCCCCAAATAATATTGATGGTAACCAAATACTGGCGGCAATTGCGACCGCTGCCATATCACGTGGGCTAACGCCACCTGCCATGACAACATCAACAAATTCCATTGCAACTTGTGCAAACGAAGCAACAAAAAGTGGTGTGGTCAGTTTTATAATTTTTTTCGCTTCATAAGCAAATGTCATAAATTACGCCTTACATAATATATACCATATAACAAGAATGCCACAAGTCAGATGCAAAATTGTCTGTGGATATGATGTCTAAAATTGACATCCAGAGAGAGAAATGCAGTTGATCAGGCAGATTTAATACTTAAGTGCATAATAACTAAGCGATCATTGTCACTATTTGCTGAGATATCATCAAAATATTATCAATACCGTCGCAAATATGCGACCATTTTTTCATTGTGGACCTTAGCTAAATATAGGAGCCATCTATAACGCTTGCTCTATTTTAATTGCTTGTACATTTTCCGCAAGTATTTTAAATGCCTATTTAGCATAACGAAGCGATAAATATCTGGCTTTGAGTTCTATACCCATGTTACGTAAAAATTCAACATCAAATCGTCAAATTGTGCTAGGGTACTCGACATAAATGTGTTAGTTTACTCGACAACAAATTGTCCGTCAGGTGATTAACTACGCTGATCTCCAAAGGTCGAATTAAATGAAGACATTAATTCTTATCGAGTTGTTCGAAGTCCAAATTATTTAACTTTGTTGATTTGTATAAGTAGTCAGGTCCGTAGGTGCGTTAACACGGCTTATTATGAAAACAAGGCGGTCTCACGGTGCGACATTTTAAATGGGGTTGCAACTTTTAAAAGGGAGTAACCATATAAGAATTAACTTCTTTGCGCTAATTCTACCGAAAAATTTTTAGCTTAGCTCATTGTTGATAGGTGACATGTTGCGCTTTATTCTGAGGATCGAGTTTGTGCCTATTGTTGCATTTTTACGTCACATGGGGAAATACACTGTTATAAAATTTTATTCCTTTATTTCACGCCTCTTTTCTCACTAATATTTATAAGTAATTGTAAATAACATTTGACGATATCAATACAACTCAGTAAGATCTCATCAACGGTGATTAGCGCAGCTTGGTAGCGCATCTGGTTTGGGACCAGAGGGTCAGAGGTTCGAATCCTCTATCACCGACCACATTTAATTTACTAAGAAGTGATTAACGGATCATTAAATGCGTATCATTTTAGTAAGCGTCGGAGTAGTTGGGGGTAGTTTTGTGTCCTCAATTACTTACACATAGATGATGAAATCACAATACTACAGGGCGCTTATTAATCAGATGGCTCAATACAAAATGGTAAGATCTCAGTAGTCATTATCACTTCATAACTTTATTTTTGTTTGTAGAATTCATAAAATAAAAGAATTTTGAATTTTTGAATTTTTGAATTTTTGAATTTTTGAATCATAATAGCTTTCAGTTTTTACTTAACTTTAGTAATTAAATTCTACTTCCAAAATTAGGAGAGACTCTCTAAAAAGTTAAACAAACTTAAAATGCGGTAATATCAAGGTCTTCCATGATTTCGCCTTGCTTTATCACTGCTCCCCAATTTTAAACATTTATTTTATGCGCCCTTAGCTCAGTTGGATAGAGCAACGCCCTTCTAAGGCGTGGGTCACAGGTTCGAATCCTGTAGGGCGTACCACATATAGCCATGTCACCTTTCTATCTTATGTAATTTACGGCTCAAAAAACGGCCTAAGCTTATTTTATTTTTAAGGATCCCTGATCCACTGTTAACGCCAAGAATTTCAGTCAAACCCACTGCGCTCTGCAACATGACGAACTAAACTTTCTGACTGATGCGTATCTAAATTATTAGCAACAATTTGTAGTTGCAGATAACCATAATTATGATCCTCAAATGCCTTTATAAAATTTACGAAATCGTCTTCATTTCTATTATTTTGACAGACTCAGAACACCTCACCAGTTGTCACATCAAAACCACCAACAAAGATTGAGCTACGTGACGAATAGATCCATATTCTGATCGTTAAACCAAGACTTATTTTATTGTTAATGTTGCTTTGGATAGCTCAATAGATGGTATTCTGGTGATTTTATTAACGTTAATCGTTATTTGGGAAATTTTTTTTAAAGCCTGCGCATCTTGATAAAGAGGGCAAATATTTACTATTTTTTTCACTCATCTCATCAATTTTTTATGTTGCCAGTATTTATTTTTATGTAGACGACGTTCAAGTTTTTTTAATAACTGTCAAATGTGCCGTATTGAAATTGATTTGAAGATCTCTTGATTTATTTTGTATCGCTGATTGTATCCAGTGACTGATTGGTCAATTTTATTTTTTTAGGAGGAACTCAAGCTAAAGCGGCGAGTTTACAAAAGCTTTCAGAAAATATCTTCAAGGTGCTTGCGCCGTTTAATATCTCTCAAGTAGTCCTTCATTGAATGATTAACGATCAAATCATTCAAACGATGGCACCATTTCCAACGGTTCGTGTTTAAGTATTTTATTCAGAAACGATCATCTTAATTGTCTTGTAAGACTTCAGTTCAGAGTATTATTTTAGCCCTAAGAGCCAAAGACTGATATGTCGAATTCACTCGAGTTATTGACTGTAGTGCTAATCGGTGCTGATCATATAGGGTTGTTTTTGCTTTTTTTTTTGCATAGTTGATTTAAAGTAAAATTGTAACTTATTGAAAAATAATATAACAGACAATTAATAACTCATAAAATTAAAGTCTGAAGACGCGGGATGTAAAAAACTCACCAATGACATTGGATGCAATGCATTGTCAACACGTAACAACTAAAATATAGCTTCACAGTGATGTTGATGGAGAACATTGATGTATGAATGAGCGTCCTTGCGCCTTTGTTAGCTATCAAATTGGACAGAAAGCCTCAGTTTGGTAAAGCTGACGCTATGGCGGTTATTGAGGTAACTCGTAAGCGCACAGTGAATGTAAAAAGATCGGAAGTCGTTTCATGTTATATAACTTCTATTGCAAATAATGTAAAAATAGATTTAGGGTTATATCAAAAATCACTGGGCATAGAAAATAGTCAGATCTGGATTTTATATGTTACATTTAGAGAGGGTGGATGCCAAACTTATGCTTATTGATAGCGCATGAAATTTATGTATATTTAGAATGGCTTTATTAAATCTGATAAAAGCAAATACTCTTAAAGACAGTACTGGGAGAAAATGAAATGAAATATGAACAAAGGCAACAGCCTTTTTCATTCCCGACAATCCAGCCTTGCGATCTTGATCCGGATTAAAAAGGTAAAGCCAGAGATAAATTTTCATAAAGTATTTAAGCTATATCAACGTCCCTCCTTCACGCCATTACTCAGCGCTCGAATAGCATTTTATCAATCCTAAAACCTACTTGCTCG
>JAGLDN010000117.1 GCA_023145575.1 Psychromonas sp. | reverse complement strand
CGAAAATCAGCGGCGTTATCATAACCTCTGATATAACCTAATAATTCAGCGATTGCTGATTTATAATAACTTTTCCGGGTGGTGATCAGTGGAAATTTATTGTTTTTAACATCATATTGAAGATCGGCGTTAATCACTGTTAAACAAGATTTCTTAGTGCGTTTATTTTCTATCCAAGTGCCTGTTTCAATAATGCGCTGGCATAAGTTTAAATATTGTCTCATTCATTGAATCTTTTGTATGGCGTTGTTTTTATAAGCATAAATAATTAATATTGCGCCAATTATCACCATTGGAATAGATAAAATTTGTCCCATTGTTAAGCCAAGAGTTAAAAATCCTAGTTGCGGATCTGGTTGCCTTGCAAATTCAACAATGAACCTAAATACACCATAGGCGAGTAAAAACAGCCCAGAAGTACTTCCATTTGGCTTTGCTTTGCGAGTAAAAGCAAACAAAATTATAAATAATAGAACGCCTTCTAATGCAAATTCAAATATTTGCGATGGGTATCTTGGTAGTGGGCCGCCATTGTAGAAAATAATGCCTAAAGGCGAGTCTGTCACACGCCCCCATAATTCTGAATTAATAAAATTACCAATACGGCCAGCACCTAAACCAAAAGGTAAAAGCGGTACAACAAAATCGCCGACAGCAAGAATTGAGCGATTATTGGATTTTGCATAATAAATAATTGCCAGAACGACACCAATAGTACCACCATGGAAAGACATCCCCCCTTGCCATATTTTAAAAATGTATAGGGGATTGTCTATAAAGTAGGGAAATTGATAAAATAAAACATAACCAATACGACCTCCGAGAATAACACCCAAAAAACCGTAAAAAAGCAGGTCACTTGCCTGCGCTTTATCCCATTCTCCATTTGATTTGGTACACTGGCGCCCTGCCAGCCAAAAAGCAAAAAGAAAAGCGATGAAATACATAACGCCATACCAGTGTACATCAATTGGGCCAACGCTAATTGCAATAGGGTTTATATAGGGTAGTGTATAATGTGATGACATTAACATTCAACTTATTTTAAAGTAAAAGAAATTTAAACAGTTTTTAAATAATAACCCTAATTAACGGATAAAAAAAGGTATAAATGAGATATTATTCACATACAAGCCCTATTCTTTACAGTACAATGAAGACAGTTTTAAATAAGTTAAGTATGGTAATTAAAAGTGCAGTTAACACGGACATCGCTTGTACGTATGGTGAATGGTAATATAGTAGTTCAAATTATAATCGGTATTGTGCTTGCCGTTTTTATTGCTAGTATTTCATCTAAATTTGCAATGTCAATTTCTTTTCTTGGGACTATTTTTGTATCGGCATTAAAGGCGGTTGCGCCCATTCTTGTTTTTATCTTGGTGACATCGTCACTGGCTAATCATAAGCAGGGCGTAAAAACAAATATAAAACCAATTATCATACTTTATATAGTGGCAACAGTTTTCGCCGCAATAACGGCAGTACTTGTTAGTTATTTTTTTCCCATTGAGCTGGTATTAAATGTATCCAATGCTAAAGTATCGTCCCCAGAAGGGGTAACTGAAATTTTTAACAACCTACTTCTAAGCATTGTAGACAACCCTGTCCATGCACTTGTCACCGCAAACTTTATTGGTATTTTAGCATGGGCAGTTGCATTAGGTATTATTTTAAAACATGCATCGCAAAGCACAAAAAATATTTTAAACGACCTTTCAGCTGCTATTACTAAAATTGTTCATATAATTATTCGTTTTGCGCCTCTAGGTATTTTTGGTTTAGTGGCAGGTACATTTGCTAAGACTGGATTTATAGCATTGCTAGGCTATTCGCAATTATTGATACTTTTAATCTCTTGTATGCTTATTGTCGCCTTAGTGGTAAACCCTGCGATAGTGTTCTATATATTAAGATCGAATCCATACCCACTTGTTTTTCAGTGTTTACGTGAATCGGGTGTAACGGCTTTTTTTACACGTAGTTCAGCTGCAAATATTCCTGTAAATATGGAACTATGCAAGAAATTAAATCTTAATGAAGATACTTATTCTGTTTCAATTCCACTGGGTGCAACAATTAACATGGGCGGCGCGGCAATTACTATATCCGTATTAACACTAGCAGCAGTCAACACAATGGACATTAAATTTAATATTCCAAGCGCAATTCTATTAAGTATTGTTGCCGCTATTTCAGCATGTGGCGCCTCAGGTGTTGCTGGCGGATCATTACTACTTATTCCGCTTGGTTGTAGCTTATTTGGAATATCAAATGATGTTGCAATGCAAGTTGTTGCAGTTGGCTTTATTATTGGTGTGGTGCAAGATTCAGCTGAAACTGGATTGAATAGTTCAACTGATGTTCTCTTTACTGCAGCAGTTTGCCTTTCACGATACACTAACAAAAGTGCTGTATAGCTTACAGCACGGTCTATTAAATAAACAACAAGGAGTAAACGATGACGCAATTAAATAGTTCAACTTACGTCTTATCTAGTTCATAAATTTGACTTTGAAAAACTTTTAGAAAACAGCTAACACCCCAGTATTTTCTAATAGATATTCCATTAGAAATAGTTACTTGTAATTTACATTTAATAGGTTATAATTTACCATTAAGTTATAATTTATAATTCAACAACAGTGAATAAAATATGCGTAGAAAAAGAGCAAAGATACACCTTACTGATAAGCAAAGAGCAGAGCTTCAAACGATAGTTCGTCGCAAATCAATGTCTGCACCATTAGTTTTAAGAGCGAAACTATTACTTTATGCTGAAGCATTACAGCAAAATAAAGCGGTTGCCTCCCAATTGCAGGTTTCTATTCAATTGGTGGGTAAGTGGTGTCACCGGTGGAATGATTTAATTGAGAGCACATCAATAGAAAACTGCCTAAGTGATGGACAACGACCGGGATCACCTCCTAAAATTAGTATAGAAAGCCTTTGTCAGTTTGTAAATTTAGCGTGTGATCCTCCTGCAAAATATGATTGGAAAATATCGAATTGGAGTAAACGTAAGCTACAAGAAGAGGCTATAAAACAAGGCATTTTTGAATCAATATCTGAACGACATGTTGGACGATTATTGAAAAAACTTGATCTTAATCCAGATAAAAACGAGTATTGGCTAAAGGAAAATGCTAAGGAATTTCGCGAGCAAAAAATAGAGAATATTCGTACTCTTTATAAAAATGCAGATGCGTTGAGAAATAAAGATCACAATATGGTTGGTGGAATAATAGAAAAAGATGATAGTTTAGTTCATGACATATTACAAGAAGACCATAATAAGGTTAATGAATTAGAAGAAGCTAATTGATATTATGCAATAAAATAGCTTTGGCATGAGTCTAACCAACCTTCTGTCCTGAGAGTTGTATAAATTTAAAAGAATACTGTCAATTTTCATTAGATCTGCGTAACGCCACCCAAAAGGATCATTACACTAAAAGAAATGTGTTTTGTTCTTTTGAATAAAAATACCATATGTGGAATGACAGGTCTATTTGATTCAAAGGTGCGATGACTAGCCTTTGCTCTGAAGTCATATCAAGATATAACATTCGACCTATCAATGATTAGTAGAGTTTGACGGTATAATTAACTGAAAAATTTTAATTAAAATGTAGTTATTCTCTTTTGAGTGTTATTACGCAGCACAGTTTTTTATAAAAACCCGCCGTGCCCAGGGCGGGTGGTTTGCTACCTGCATTAATCTAAGTCGTTATAAAATTTCGACTTAGATCTACTAGTAATATTTGATTTTTGTTGCTATTGCTAGTAAAGTTTTAATTCTTTCAAATGCCTTTTTCGAGTGAAAGTCGTTATTTATACAGATACCAGTCTATGTCATCATTTATTGTTTTTTTTCCTATGTGTGGCTTAAATGATATCTTTTATCGTATATGTTATAAGCTTTTCACTATCATAACACTTATCTGCAATGAGTTAGACTGATTCATGAGATCGATTTATCAGCACTTCTACATGGACAATACCATATACTTGACGACTGGATAATTAAAAAAACAGATAGTCTGTCACTCTCCACTGCTCAATGGATTTTTGCTGAAATATACCAATGTCATTAAGTATGTGATCTGATTTTACGCAGGAAAAGTTTAATTCAAGCCGTAAGTTGATATTAATAACCATTCGTTTGACACTACTGACAACGCAGATGCAAGTTATTTTAAGGATAAAAATAGAAAAACTATTTCTTGTGATTGCTATTATCACTGTACATTTTATCTAATGCTTCATCACTGCTTATGACTGAACCTGTTTCATGGTAATGAATGCGGACGACACTCCCATTAATAAACTACCCTTGTTGATCTTTATATTTTGATAACCAATTGAATGGGTAAAACATTCGATGTTGATTGCTTCTCATCGAAGATTACAATATGTCATTTGCCTTTTATCTTATAAAAAACCGTGTGGACATATCGCTATTATTGAGTGCTATTTAGTTTTACCTCTCATGAGTGAAAAGGTATAGCCAGACAACTCTATTAAGACGCTTTGGTAGATCTCTTTTTTAAAGGAAATTATGTGCCTAATTGGATACCAATAACTGACCCAACGCCAATCATCAAACTCTGGATGTTCGCAATTGTCAAACTTAATATTTTCTTCTTCAGTAACTAGCTGCAATAAAAACCAACGTTGTTTTTGCCCTATACAAACTGGAGGTGGAGTACCTCGTCTTATTAAATGCTTTGGTAATTGATATCGCCCCCAATGCAGAGTTCTTGCGAGTATCTTTACATGATGAGGTTTTAAACCAACTTCTTCATATAGTTCACGAAACATTGTATCCTCAAGCGTTTCGCCTTCGTCTACCCCCCCTTGAGGAAATTGCCAAGAGTTTTTTCTGTGTCGTTTAGCCCATAAAACTTGGCTATTATTATTGCAAATGATGATGCCTACGTTGAGACGGTACCCGTCACTATCGATCATCTTTAAACCTTATTGTGTTATGTTTTTAACCACTATAACAATATCTACTTTTGTAGTAAAATAATAAATTATCGATATTCAAATAAAACTCTCAAGTACATAACTAAATTAATTGGAAGGTGATCCGCTGAGTTTATCTTCACAATTTGTAATCATTTAGCGTAATACAGATGCATGGTTACCAATGATGAAAGGGTTGGTATGGGCCAGTTTATTAACGTGATTGGTAAAAAGAAAGGTAGGCAGTAGCATTCAAGGACAATCAGGCGTCATACTATCAATATTTATGGTCGTAAAGAATACACAAGACTGATTTTATCAATTAATGGGGTCGATAAACCAAAGAGCCAAGCGCTACACAAAATAAAATAGGGAAGAAAACAGTCTCATTTTTATCAAGATACGCATAAAGAGAAAATACCAAAAGAGTAAAAAATATCAAAAGAGACATGGATAACCGCCGATCACAAAATGGTCTAAATCTTGTTATCTCTTAATGTCTAACCTATCTAGGACTACTCGTTAAAAATTCAAGTCTTTATTTTATTTCGACTTTTGATGCCGAGTACATTAGTATAATTGCCACTCTAACGCTGCATTTTTACGTCACATGGGTATATAAAATTGCTATTGCTTAGTTTATCCACAATAAAAAGTTTTTAGTACCTTAACCATATAAAGGTGGTCTAGACTACCCTGACTTTCTCGAATACTGTGCATTGCTAACATTGCGTTACCTACATCAACCGTTTGGATCCCAAGCCCTGCTGACGCTGTTGGGCCGATAGTGCTGCCAGAAGGAAGATCAGATCTATTTGCCATTTTTTGATAAGGCACATTAGCTTTTTGACACAGGTTGATAAAAACTCCTGCACTTTTTGCAGTTGTGGCATAACGAAAGTTCGAACTGATTTTTATCACTGGACCTTGATTAATGAGAGGCGCATAAGCTTTATCATGTTTATCTATATAATTAGGGTGCAATGCATGCGCACCATCAGTACTAATTAAAAAACTATGATGCCTTGCGCGTAAACTATCTTCTAGGGTGCCACCGAGCGAAAATACAATACGATTTAGCAAGCCATCTAAATAATTTGAATCGGCACCCATTAATGTGCGGCTACCGATTTCTTCACTGTCAAAAAATGCAGCAATATTTGATGCCTCGGCCGTTTCTACTGCAACTAAACTTTTATAAATTGCATGACACATCGCTAAATTATCAAGACGTCCAACGGTGATAATATCTTCTTCTAATCCAATCAATTCACCTTTTTGGGTATCATAGAAAAACAAATCCATGTCTAAAATTGCATCTGCCAATACACCAGCTTCCTTACCTACAATTTCTTTTAAGAATGTTTTTTCATCCACATTTTGACTATTTGCAAGCAAAATAACAGGTAATTGTGTTTGCTTATTGTATTCAACCCCTTTATTAAGTGATCTATTTAAATGAATAGCAAGGTTCGGCAAGCTTCCAATGGCACGTTTAAAATCAACAAGCCGGGTTTCTATACCTTTTTCAGTTTTCAGTGAAATACGTCCTGCAAGTGACAAATCACGATCAAGCCAAGTGCTGTTGATCCCGCCGCCATAGGTTTCAATACTGACTTTGACACAACCAGCTTGTTTTTCAAGAGATTCATTTTTTAATTTTAAATGCGGACTGTCGGTATGTGCTCCTGCAATATTAAAACCTGATTCCCAGGGAAGTTTATTCCCTAGGTTAAATGCCAATACGGAGCTTTGGTTACGTTGAATGTAGTATTTCCCACCGAGTTTAAGCGACCATTTATCTCCTTCATTAAGTGCTTTATATCCACTGTTTTCGAGCGTATTGATAATGTTTTTTGCTGCAAAATATGAAACTGGGCTGTTATCAATAAATGAAATGAGATCTTTGGCGAGTTCAATGGATTTATTTTTCATAAGTTTCCTTGTCATTTAATAATTACTAACTGATGTTACGCAGTTAAAATCTGCTCTTGAGGCAATGCATCAAGAGCAGATTTTTGTTTATTGATATAAGCCTTCGTTTTTAAATCAAATGTTGTTAGTCCTTTGGAGAGAACTGAGTAAATCATCTTTTGCTTTGCAATACTCAAAAAATTAATAACAACAGAGGGTTAAAGTATTTTTTTACCCTACCGAAGGGAGGATTACGCCTTGAACATGAATCATTCAGGTGTCCTGAAACGAGGATATTCAGGCGTGATGGACTTAAATGCAATTAAGCAAGTTAATACCTTTAACGCAGCGAACAACAGTATGATAAAGTGCCAATTACTAGGCTGGTTTTAATTCGAAAATGCTTAAGCTTGAACCGTGTCATCAAATATTAAAACGAGTTCATCAGATTCAATTTCACGCATGTCTTTTTTACATTTTTCCATAAATCGACTGAGCTAAACTCCCTTTTGGATAAAAACAGAATAATTTGAACGTGACTAATTTCTCCATCGAGAAGATTAGATAAACCAATTGCAGTTGTTTAGCTAAATAATGTTACAAGGTAATCAATATACAGTTCAAATATTTGTTTATTTTTATTCATAGCTACACTTTTTCAGTTTTTTAGTTTTTTAGTTTTTCATATTAAATTTTAGTTTACTGCGTAACATCAGTTATTATGTTTGTAGATAATAGCAGATTTTTTTATTTTATTTCCTCCCGAATACCTGCTATTTTGATAAATTATTCAAAAAGATTATAAGGCACAATAAAAGCGATGAAAATTAAATTACGTCGCGCAGTTATTGAAGCGCAACTAAAACAACACATTCTACTGCTTGATGGTGGAATGGGAACCATGATCCAAGATCATAAACTTGAAGAAAGAGATTACCGTGGCGCGCGTTTTACAAATTGGCAATGCGACGTCAAAGGAAATAATGATCTGCTGACATTATCACAACCCAATATCATTGAAAATATTCACCGTCAATATTTAGATGCCGGCGCGGACATTATCGAAACCAATACATTTAACGCAACCACCATTGCAATGGCCGATTATGAAATGCAAGATCTTTCAGCAGAGATCAACCGAGAAGCTGCGAGACTAGCGCGCAGAATTGCTGATGAGAAAACAGATCAAACCCCCAAAAAACCGCGTTTTGTTGCAGGTGTGTTAGGACCAACTAACCGTACATGTTCTATTTCTCCAGATGTTAATGATCCTGCATATAGAAATGTAAGCTTTGATGAATTAGTTAAAGCTTATCAGGAATCAACACTTGCATTAATCGAAGGGGGTAGTGATCTTATCTTGGTAGAGACCATTTTTGATACACTCAACGCTAAAGCCGCCGTTTTTGCAATTAGTGGTGTATTTGAAACACTCGGCTATAAATTACCAGTGATGATTTCTGGCACAATAACGGATGCTTCAGGCAGAACCTTATCAGGACAAACAACTGAAGCCTTTTACAACTCGCTACGCCATATAAATCCCCTTTCATTCGGTTTGAATTGCGCATTAGGCCCCGATGAATTACGTCAATATCTTGCTGAAATATCACGAATTTGTGAAACGTATGTTTCAGCACATCCCAATGCTGGTCTGCCCAATGCATTTGGTGAATATGATTTAGATGCCGATGAAATGGCCTCACATATAAAAGAGTGGGCGGAAAGTGGATTCTTAAATATAGTGGGGGGTTGCTGTGGTACAACACCAGCGCATATTCGTGCGATGTCCGAAGCAATAAAAGATATTAAGCCTCGTCTGTTACCTAAAATTGAAGTTGCCTGTCGTCTTAGTGGTTTGGAAGCGCTTACTATTAGTAAAAGCTCATTGTTCCAAAATATCGGCGAACGCACCAATGTTACAGGATCCGCCCGTTTTAAACGTTTAATTATGGATGAATTATACTCGCAAGCGCTCGATGTTGCTTTGCATCAAGTTGAAGCGGGCGCGGTTATCATCGACATCAATATGGATGAAGCTATGCTTGATTCGTTGTATGCTATGAAACGGTTTTTAAACCTTTGCGCTTCTGAACCTGATATCTGTAAAGTTCCAATAATGATCGATTCTTCCAAATGGGAAATATTAGAAGAAGGGCTAAAATGTATTCAAGGTAAAGGTATCGTTAACTCAATCAGCATGAAAGAAGGCGTGGATAACTTTATTCGCCAAGCCACATTAATTCGCCGTTATGGTTTTGCAGTTATCATCATGGCTTTTGATGAAAAAGGACAAGCAGACACTCGCACTCGAAAATATGAAATTTGCAAAAAATCATACTCTATATTAGTAAACAAAATCGGATTTCCACCCGAAGATATCATTTTTGATCCTAATATTTTTGCTATTGCAACGGGTATTAAAGAGCATAACAATTATGCTGTAGATTTTATTAAAGCTATCAAAGATATTAAAGAAAACCTTCCGCATGCCATGGTTTCCGGTGGTGTTTCGAATGTTTCATTCTCATTTAGAGGTAACAATCCTGTCCGAGAAGCTATTCATGCCGTTTTTCTTTATTACTGTTTTAAAAATGGTATGGATATGGGTATTGTAAATGCAGCACAATTAGCTATTTTAGACGATATCCCAAAAGAATTAAAAGATGCCGTTGAAAATGTAGTCTTAAACAAAAGTCCAGATGCGACCGATGCATTGATCGATATTGCAGAAAAATTTCGTGATGCAGGGCAAGAGAAAATGGATGATGGTAAAGCATTAGAATGGCGCACATTACCCGTTAATCAACGTATCGCACACGCCCTTGTCAAAGGTATTACTGAATTTATCATAGAAGATACTGAGCAAGCGCGATTAGTCTCAGACATGCCAATAGAGGTGATTGAAGGCCCATTAATGGACGGCATGAATATCGTAGGTGATTTATTTGGCGAAGGGAAAATGTTTCTTCCACAAGTGGTAAAATCAGCGCGCGTAATGAAACAAGCGGTTGCCTATTTAAACCCTTTTATTGAAGAAACTAAAATGAAAGGCACCACTAATGGTAAAATCGTCATGGCGACGGTAAAAGGTGATGTACACGATATCGGCAAAAATATCGTAGGTGTTATTTTACAATGTAACAACTACGAAATAATCGACTTAGGCGTGATGGTCGCTGCTGAAACAATAATTAAAACCGCCATTTCACAAAACGCGGATATGATTGGTTTATCAGGGCTGATCACCCCCTCACTTGATGAAATGGTCTATGTTGCCAAAGAGATGCAACGTCAAGGCTTAAAAATCCCCTTATTAATTGGTGGAGCGACAACGTCTAAAGCACACACGGCAGTTAAAATAGAGCAAAACTATGATCAGCCAGTTGTTTATGTATCTAACGCTTCGCGCGCAGTGGGCGTTTGCCAAAATTTATTAAACCCGAAAAATAAAGCTGAATTTATTGCTAAGCTGTCACTAGATTATGAAAGGGCCCGAAAACAACATGCAAATAAACGGCCTCATAATAAACTAATATCATTAGCACGCGCCCGCGCTAATGCGGCACTTATAGATTGGAAAAGCTATGTTGTACCCGTTCCGAATGAATTAGGTGTACAAGTGATCAAAAAAATGTCGATTCCAATATTAAGCGAATACATTGACTGGACACCCTTCTTTATGGCTTGGGGAATTGCAGGTAAATATCCGCGTATATTAACCGATGAAGTCGTTGGTGTTGAGGCTACACGGCTCTTTAATGATGCCTTAAAAATGCTTGATATTATTACCGTACAAGGTGATATATCAGCGTCAGGTATTGTCGGTATTTTTCCAGCAAACAGTGTTAATGATGACATTGAAATATATACTGATCAGTCACGTAATGAAATCCTAACGATAAGCCATCACTTACGCCAACAAAATGAAAAAAAAGCACCCTTTATAAATCACTGTTTAGCTGATTATATTGCGCCTAAATTATCTGGTGTTGCGGATTATATAGGCGCTTTTGCTGTAACAGGAGGCATTGGTGAACATGAAGTCGCTAAACGTTATAAAGAAAATAACGACGATTATAATGCAATTTTAGTGCAGGCCGTTTGTGATCGATTAGCAGAGGCGTTTGCTGAATATCTACATCAAAAAACCCGTAAAGAATATTGGGGATTTGCACGTGATGAAACCTTAAATAATAACGAGCTGATCCGCGAAAGATATCAAGGTATTCGTCCTGCTCCTGGGTACCCAGCTTGTCCTGAACATACTGAAAAACAAATAATTTGGGACTTAATGAATGTGGAGTATGAAATTGGTATGAAAATAACTTCTAGTTATGCCATGACCCCAGGCTCTTCAGTTTCTGGTTGGATCTTTTCACACCCACAAAGCCGTTATTTTGCAGTATCGAAAATTAAGCTAGATCAACTCAATGATTACGCTGATCGTAAAGGTTGGGATTTATTAACTGCGAAACGCTGGTTAAGCGAAAATATTAATTAACGCTCCCCATTACAATGCATAAATTATAAATTTTTTGTATTGAGGCTACAATTAAATGATTGCGCCTTTATTTATTAAGTAACTTTCTTTATTATAACGGATCAATTTTCACTATTGGTTATCTCAATGTCCAAAATTACGCAGCAAGATATTTTTTCAAGTTTCGGCAGCAATATTATTGATCATGGGACTCGATATTTTAAAGAAAGTCGCGTGTTAAGCTTTAAGTTTCAAAAGGATGAGAATAAACTTGTAGGCAAGGTAAAAGGCAACGCAGATACCCCCTATGAAACAAGTGCCTCTATCAAAATATCGAATAAAGGTGGCTTTATTATTCATAGTAATTGCAGCTGTAAAGTCGGCTGGAATTGCAAACATGGCGTTGCAATTTTATTAGCCTATCAGGCTAACACACCAAACTATAATATTGAGAATAACTATCAAACATGGTTTGAAACCTTACAAAGGCAGCTCACACAAAAAAAAAGGAAATCTACCAACAGTGTGTATAAAGGATATTTTCGGTTCTCTTTTGATAAAGCCTCTTATAATCATTTATTTAAATATATTAACATTGAATATGGATCACTGCGCTTTTTAAAAGCGGAAAAGCAACATAGTTTTTCTAAAAAAGATCTTATCTCAGTCGTAGAAAATGAATCTTGGATGGACAATTTTAAATGGGTAGATCCTGAAGATATAACCATTTTACAACTCTTGCTTACAAAAGAAGGCCGTATAGCAAAACTTGGAAAAACTGCTATTTCAACAGCGCATGATCAGCTCGCATTGCAAAAAATATTGCAAACAGAACGTTGTTTTTTGGAAAATTGCGATGTGCCACTACGTCTTGGGGTCGAACAACAATTACACATAAGCTGGCAAGTCTCAGCATCGGGACCTGAATTCCAACAACTCACTGTAGCGCTTGAAAATAGCAAGGATTGGCTACTTATACCAACACCAACCCCTTTTTACCTCGATAAAAAATCAGGGGAGATTGGTTTGATCTCCAGTGAATTTGATGCTTATTGGATTTTATCTTTATTGCAAACTCCGCCACTTGCTAAAAAGCAATGTGAACATTTTACGCAAGAAGTGTCATTGCAATTCTCTCAATCTACCTTGCCAAACCCCATTGATTACCCTCTAAATAAAATTGAGGATCCTCTTTACGTTGTTTTTATACTCAGTGAAAAAATAATCAAAAATCAACCTCTTTTTGTTGCTCGCCTGTGTTTTTATTACGGTGATTTATTATTAGATCCTAGTGTTAGTGACAACCCAACGCGGCAAGACTATATCCTTAATAATGAGATAGTCACCATTACGCGGCAAATTGAAGAAGAAAAATTAGCCTTATATGAATTCGATCAGCTCTGCCTACTCGATGTAAATATTTACAATCCAAAAAATGAGAACAGTGGACAATTGCTTGGCGTTTTGTTGCCTGAATCAGGTGGAACACAGCAATTTCAGTGGTTATCACTCTTAACAGCCCACAAAACCCGCTTAGAGGGTTTAGGCTGGCACTTTCAAATAGAGAATAAACTTAATTTACAAAGTGAAAATATAAAAAGCCTTGACATAGAAATTGAAGAGCAAGGAACCTGGTTCAATTTGGGTGTCTCTGTCCAAATTGATGGTATACAGATTGAGCTACTGCCTTTATTGCTAGAATGGCTAAACAATAATGAAGATTGGCATAAAAATGACTTTGATATTTTGCTTGCTCAAGCAAATGGTCGTCCTTTGCGTATAAAACGAAGTTCAATACAGTCTATTCTTTCTATTTTACAAGAACTAGGTAAAGTCAATAATGAGATGCTAAAACTACCAAAAAATCAAGCGATATTACTGACTCAACTCCCTGAAACAAATAATTGGGTAGGCGGTAAAAATGTTCGTGATCTTGCTGAAAAACTTGCTAATTTTACAGGAATTAAGCATATAGATCCCCCTAAAAAACTCAAGGCGACACTCAGAAGCTACCAACAAGAGGGACTCAATTGGTTGGTTTTTTTAAATGGCTATGGATTTTCAGGCGTACTTGCAGATGATATGGGCCTTGGTAAAACCATACAAGCACTTGCCTACCTGCTTTATAAAAAAGAACAAGGCTTACTTAACGATCCCGCTATTGTTATTTGCCCGACATCTCTTGTGAGTAACTGGCTCAATGAAACAAATAAATTTACCCCTGATTTAAACGTACTAGTATTACACGGCACATCTCGTCATGAGCATTTTAATAATATGGCTTCCTTTGATCTGATTATTACTACTTATCCGCTAGTGAGTCGCGATATTGAAATTCTGACATTGCAGCCATTTTCTGATTTTATCCTTGATGAAGCGCAAAAAATTAAAAATCCTCTATCAAAAATGAGCAAAAGTATCAAGAAGATCAATGCCAAACAACGGCTTTGTTTAACAGGAACGCCAATGGAAAATCATCTTGGTGAATTATGGTCTTTATTTGACTTTTTAATGCCGGGGTTTTTAGGGACGTACAGCACATTCAACCGAGTTTACAGAAAACAAATTGAAGCAGAAGATAATAGGCAGATGAAACAATGGCTAATTAAGAAAACGCAACCCTTTTTACTGCGCAGAACAAAAGACGAGGTTGCCAAAGATCTTCCTCCAAAAACAAAAATAATACATAAAATTGTGTTACCCAATGATCAGCGCACATTATACGAAAGCATTCGCCTTACAATGGAAGAAAAAGTCCGTTATCTACTCAAAGAAAAAGGCATGGCACTCAATCGTATTGTATTTTTAGATGCCTTACTTAAATTAAGGCAAGTTTGCTGCGATCCCCAATTGGTTAAACTAAAACATGCTAACAACACTAAAAGCTCAGCTAAACTTGAATTCTTAATGAAAATTGTCCCTGAAATGGTTGAGGAAGGTCGCCGCATTCTCATCTTTTCCCAATTTTCAACCATGCTAGGGATCATTGGAGAGGCATTAAATAGCGCTAACATTAATTTTGTTAAACTAACAGGGCAAACCAAAAATCGTAGTGAAATTATTGATCGCTTTCAAGCGATGGAAGTACCTGTTTTCTTGATCTCTCTTAAAGCGGGTGGTGTTGGTCTTAATTTAACTGCCGCTGATACTGTTATTCATTACGATCCATGGTGGAATCCAGCCGTTGAAAATCAAGCTACCGATCGTGCCTACCGAATTGGGCAAGATAAACCCGTATTTGTTTATAAACTAATTTGTGAGCACACAGTCGAAGAGCGTGTACTTGAACTTCAAGCAAGCAAACAAAAATTAGCCGATAATGTTTACGGAAAAGAAATAGAAAATGAACAGCTACCTGCCAATAGTGATGCGTTGTTAAAACTTTTTGAGTCTTACTAAGCTCAATCACACTCAATAAGTTTATAAAGATCGGAATATAAAATCAGGTACTTTGCCTTGAAAGGTTAACAATCCGAGCGATAAATGACAAGATCAGCAGCGTGGATCAACCTACGTAATACCAATTATATTAAGTATATTATCTGAAGTTTACCCAGGAAAACAGTTTAATTCTAGGCGCAAGTTGATGTAACAGCCTGTTTAATTTTCGAAACTTACAGCTCGCAAGTAACTTATTTTAAGCAGTAAAATAGAAAAGCTACTTCTTGTAATTGGTATAACATGGGTATACACCCATGAGACGTAAAGGTGAAAAATCAGAAGAGATCGAAAAATACCTCTCCGCTCAACATTTGGAAAAAGAATAACGATTAACGATTAACGATTAACGATTAACGATTAACGATTAACGCATGTTGTGACTTTTTTGGTTTTGCAATATATAAAACTATTTGATTAAAATATGAGTCCCTTTAAATGATAAGGATACAAAAATGAAATTTAGCCCCTGTGCTAGTAAATGTAGCGGCGAAGGTACATACTGTAAAGGATGCAATCGTACTCACGATGAAATAAATGAAACTAAAGCACTGGTTGCTGTTATTATTGTACATTTAAGAAAATATAATTACGATGATCCTGAGAATTTTTTAAAAATGCTAGCGCTGAAATCGCTTAAAAGGATGAGATCTGGTTAATTAGCGCTTTTAGTTATACAAAGACCAAGGTTAAATCATGACAATCTCAAAAACAAAACAGTAATTTCGGTGCATGATAGATTGTTATTTAGTTGAATTTTGTTTGTAAGTGTAACCATTATCCTGCAATTTTTATTTAAAAAAGGGTCTACTGGTAAATTCTTTTTACCTGTGATCATATGATTCTTTTTATGCTCTGAGAAACATGACATAGCATGAATGGATCAACACTATTATATCACCTATCAATGCTTAATGATCATAGACAACCATAAAAAGTTCATCATTCTTTATCAGCTATTTTTTTAACAATATCTGCAACGATTGCTGGCTCAAAGGGATAGGAAGAGATTACAGATTTTGGAGAAGGTGAACTTAATTGGATAAAAAAACATTCTTCTTTTGAGCATAGAGCGCCTTATTATCAAACAACTTCACGCGTATTTTATGCGATAGCGCCCAAAGGGTTTAGAAAAGAATTACGAAATGGATAAATGACTGCCTAAAAATGTCATATGGTAAAATTATTTCAATAGATGATAAATGCTTGCAATCGGCATATTATCAAGATAATAAAAAAAATGAAATTACGGCAAGACCAGAATTACTGAAGTTACTTGATATCATATGGTCCTCGGCTACCATTGATGCAATTGGGCACCAAACGAAGGTTGCTAAAATATTGTAGATAAAGGTGTCTACTACCTTCTAGCCGTAAAAGGAAATCAGCCTAGATAATTTAACTAGCTGAATTAAATATTTACAGTTAAAAAAATAGAGGTAGCAACGAAAAATACGTTTTCACAAGGAAATAAAGTGCATGAACGAGAAGAAAACAGACATCACTTACTAAATCATCATTTAAGTGAATTCGCTGATATTGAGTTTGAGTAACCTGAAATAAAAACGATAGGGTTTATTGTATCTTTTCATAGCGTAAAAGAGAAGAAAACATAGCCTTCAATGCGATTCTAAATTAGCTCAGGCAAATTGAGCGCAGAAGAGCTTGCTCATGCTGCGAGAACGCATTGGTCAATTGATATCAAGTCACATTGGAAACTTGATACCGCTTTCAACGAAGATTTTTCTAGAATAAAAAGAGAAAACTCTGCTGAAAATATTGCAATGGTAAGGTATACGGCAGTAAATTTCTCAATAATGAAAAAATATTAAAAGGAAGCATGCGCCGTAAGCAAAAAAAAGCAAACCTAAATGTTAACTACATCGAAGCAGTCCTTATAGGTAGGGACCTTTCATGATATCACCATGATGCAGGTGCAAAGTCAACAAGGCAAATAGTGCCAAGACACTCGACAGAAAATTGCCTTTTCTATAATAAACTGCGTTAATCATTGAGAGGTAAAATTAAAACAAGGACTTTATTTTTAATAAATCAATTTATGTCTAGATTTTATAACTGTGTTTTTGCTGTATGTCGCCTTGCCCAACAGGGAATGACAGGAAAGACAGCTTTACGTTCGAACAAAGAATAATACCAATGACAATAAATAGAGAATTTATTTTACTGCATAAAATAAGTTAACTTTCGCGTTGTCAGTTTCGTTAAGGGAGCAGCTATTTACATCAACTCAGGCCTTAAATAAAGCAATTTTTCCTGCGTGAAATATACATTACGTGCTTAATTTCATTGAAGAATTATACTGACAAAGGGCAAGCTCCGCTAATCGTTGATAGGCCCGATGTTGTGTCTTATTCTATCTTTCGAGCTTAACCCATGCTGTGCATCTTTACGTCATATGGCTACAGGTGCAAAATATCATATTTATTGAGTGTTGTTATCAAAATTTAGGTTAATTAAATTAATGCCTTGAAAGGTGAAAATAAAATGCGCAAAACTAAAGTGTCAACTGAAGTTCAAGAAGAAGCCTTGATTATTACTAAAAAAATACAAAAAGAAGGGCAAACAAAAGAGCAAACTAAGCTCATAGTCCAAGGTATCCAAAAAGGTATTGCTGAATATAAAAAATCAGCTAAAAATAAACAACGAAAATTGGATAAATACAACAAAAAAATGAAAGCAGAATTTGAACATAAGCAAGAAATGAAGACAACTGGCGAGGATGTTAAATTAAAAATAAAGATCTTACCTTGGGTGCTTTTAGGGCTAAGTTGGCTTGGTTTTATTACTTATCTGGTGTATAAATCAGCATAACAACGTAAACATAGGAGTAAAAATGATTAAGGTAATTGTAAATGGCGCGAAAGGTAGAATGGGCCGAGAGGCGGTTAAAATGATACAACATGATACAAATTTTACGTTGGTTGGAGAGTGTGTTTTAAAAGATGATTTGGCTCAAGTAATCAAGTCTACAAACGCGGATGTCGTGGTTGATTTGACCGTTGCATCGGCAGGTTTTGAAAATGCCAAAATAATATTAAATGCAGGAGCCTGCCCTGTGATTGGTACAAGTGGTTTTCAGTTACAGCAAGTAAAAGATCTTCAACAACTTGCAAAAAGCAGACAACTTGGTGGACTCATTGCTCCAAATTTTTCAATTGGTGCTGTATTAATGATGAAATTTGCTGCACAAGCCGCGAAATATTTACCTGATGCTGAAATTATTGAAGCGCATAGCCCACAAAAAGAAGAAAGTCCATCAGGTACGGCTTTGCGTACAGCTGAGTTGATTTCATCAGCAAGAAACAAATCTACGATGGCGTATAGTGATAAAGAATTACTAAATGGAGCAAGGGGGGCTGAACTTCATCATGTAAAACTACATTCCATACGCCTTCCAGGGATTGTTGCACAGCAAACAGTATTTTTTGGCGGATTAAGTGAAACCTTAAAAATAGAACATAATACCCTCCATCGTGAATCATTTATGCTAGGAATTTGCCTTGCTTGCAAGGAAGTCGTCAAACGAAATACGCTTGTTTATGGATTAGAAGAGCTAATAAATTAAACTTCATTTTATTCGTAATCATTTTTTTATTTATTGAGAAATTAATTATTTAAATTTTCAATGTTAGAGATGCTTATTTCCCCCTTTACTTTTAATAAAGGTGTATTTTTAAAGCGCGTTCCTTGTACTTGAATTATTATTAACTGTGATTCTTTTTTCTCTATAATAACCTGATTATAAAATGCCTTAATATCATTTAGCGATACCATTGAGAGGGCATTAATGTATTCTTTCCGCCTATTAATATTTTTATTAATTAATGACCATTGCCCTGATAAAAATGTAAATTCTGCCGCAAGAGATGTTGGTTTCGCGAGGTAATTTGCAATCGTTGCGTGTTTTATCTCATTAAATTTAGCTTGATTAAAAGTATTTAATGTCGTTTTAAATTTTGTTAAAAAACTGTTAAATCGAGTATATAACTCGGCATTACTGACCACTGGTGTTTGTGTAAACAGCCCAAAGCCAACTTGCTTATCAACCGAAAAGCTCATAGAGAAAGGCGAATATGTGAGTTGCTCTTGGGTGCGAATTTGGTTATAAAATGCGGGTTTTAGCAATTGATTTAATAATTCTGCCGTCGCTCTTGCTTTAAACGTTTTTTGCTTATCTAAATATAATACGGCAAGTGCGTCATCTTTCATTTGTGATTTTAATTGGTAATTAATGCCGCCTTGATCACTATTTGCTTGAATAAACGGGGTGAGGTAAAAGGGTTTTTTATTTACTTTTACGATTTTTCTTACCTCGCTATTAAGTTTTATCACCTGCTTTTGACTTAAATTACCTAGCGCTAGTATACGTAAACTCGAATCGTCAAATATTTGTGTTTTAAATATATCAATGTCAGATATTTTTATACGCTTAATTTCGTCAATCATGGTTTTATCAGACCATGCAGGCTTCAACATAAGTTTTGATAATCCACTCATAGTATAATTTAGTGCAGAGCCTTTTGGTTTGTTATTTATCTGACGAATGATATCACTTTTCGCAAGCGCTAAAGATTGATGTGTAAATATAGCTTTTTTTGTGCTTGTTAGTACGGTTAACATTAAATCTATTTGTTTATCGGAATAACCCGCTGTACTAAAAAGCAAACCATCTTTACTGTTAATAGAAAAGTTCATCCCCGCTTCATGTGTAACAAAATTAAGCGCTGCAAACTGCTTTGCGATCATATTTAACAACAGGCACATTGTAGCGCGGGATTTCGCACTTGTATCTGCGATATCACTGTTTAATTGCACACTTATACTTGCTTTAGGTTGATCAAGGTAGGCGCTGTTTTGAAACCAAACGCTATTGCCTTTTTTATCAATCAATTTAACTGCAAGATCTTTATGTGTTTTTTTGATCAATTTATGATCAGCAGTAACCCATTTATTTTTCATGGGCAAAACTAACTTGATCTTTTTCGCTTCTCTCAACCATTTTGCTTGCTGTTTTTGGCTTATTTTATTGACCGAATATTTACCATTATAATAAGGGATTTGTGTTCGCCCTTTTGCTTTAGGACTTAATTCAAACATTCGACTGTTTGATGGCGTTAAGTAATACGCCAATTGTGTTATAAATTTCTTTTTAAACGCATCTAATCGATAAGGGAAGAATAAAATATCCTTAACAGGATAATCCTGCATCGCTGCAGAAAGATACATTACATAATTGAAGCCAGATTGTTTGGTGAGGTATTTAAATGTTGTGTCTAGGTTTACTTTCAACGCGTCATATTGTATTTTATTGATCCCTTCTTTTTTGATCAGATCAATGTATGCATAAAGGGTCGCTAAAATAGCATTTTGATCTTTAATGCCTTTATCTGTTAGCCTAAATTGTATTGTAAATTTTGAATATTGTTGACTGTCATTATTATAAAATCCAGACATAACCATCGTGGCAAGGCCTTGTGCTTTTAATGTGTCAGACAAGCCTCCTTTATGATCAGATCCTAACAAGCGACTCAAATAATGACCTGCTTGATACATATATTCATCTTTTATTGTCGGTACTAAAAAGTCAACTTGCAGTAGCTTTATATTTGCAGTGGGCTTCATTTCAACTTTAATCGCCAGCTGAGCTGGCGTTACCATTGGCGTTAGGATAATTGTTTTATGTGTATTTCTATTAGGGATTTGAGATAAATATTTTTGAGCTAGCTTTGTTAATTTGTGTATAGATCGCGGACTAGTTAATGCGACTTTCATTACATTAGCAGAATAATAGGTTGTAAAGAAAGATTCTAATTTCTTCTGCAAAATACTGCCTGGTTTATCAGCCAATGTCGTCAAATTACCCGTACTAAAACGCGCAGATGGGTAGCTAGGGTTTAATGTATAACGCTCTAAGGCATAAAGTTTGCGCATATCATTATCAAAATACGTTTGATTTTCCGCATTCACTGTATGACGCTCTTTATCGGCATATTTTTTATCAAGTAATGGCTCATGCATTACATCGCCCAATCGGTCTAGCGCCTCATTAAAAGCATTATCATTAATTTCAAACCCAAAAACGGTTTTATTTTGCGCTGTATATGCATTGGTATAACCACCATTGTGACTCATAAACTTACTGTATTCATTAATAACAGGATAGCGTTTAGATCCTAAAAACAGCATGTGTTCTAGATAATGTGCTAACCCAAGTTGGCTATTCGGATTATCTATACTACCGACGGCTACTGATAATGAAACGGCACTATTTTTTAAATCAGGATCAGAAATCAACAATACTTGCAGATCATTCTTCAAGCGGATAACTTTATAGTAACGTTTATCATTCGGACTTTGTACTATCGTGTTATCAGTCGGAGCGCAAGTCACCGCGAGTGAGGTTGCATGGCTAGCTGATGTCATTGCATTTGCGAGTGGCGATTGAGCCAGTAACAAAAATAAACAACCTATGAATGCAAATTTTGATTTATTTTTAAACATATTTTTCTCTTTTTTTAAAAAATAATATACTCGGTCTGAAGAGCGCGGGACAATCTGTATTAGTTGCTAGGTTGCTA
>JAGLDN010000116.1 GCA_023145575.1 Psychromonas sp. | reverse complement strand
CTAAGTTGCTAAGTTTAAATTAAACACCCATAAGTAAACATGCGCTTATGAACAATTATCTTATTGATTTAGTTACTATTATCAATTTAAACTTGTAACCAAAAAGTGACGGGACCGTCATTTGTCGATGTTACTTGCATATCAGCGGCAAATATACCCGTTTCAATCATTATATTTTGATGCTGGCAATGCTGATTAAACTTATCATATAAACGCAATGCCTCGCTTGGATCTGCACAGTTTGAAAAACTGGAACGATTCCCTTTGTGGGTATCTGCGGCAAGCGTAAATTGTGAAATAACAAGTAAACTTCCATTTGATTGTTGCACATTTAAATTCATTTTACCGCACTTATCTGAAAAAAGTCGATAAGCTAGCACGCGCTGAGATAATAGCTTACACTTTTTATCATCATCTCCTTTTTCTATGGCTAATAAAATCAGTAAACCATTATCTATTTTTCCAACGATATTGTCATCTACAGTGACACTTGCATTAGTAACCCGTTGGATCATCGCTATCATTTAAAAGTCCTTCATCGATTTGGAGTTGATATTTTTTCATATAATGAAGCTCAATATATTCCTCAATTGTTGCGGTAACAATTGCACCCGCTAACACAATGTACCAATTAAAATAAACCCAAATAAAAAGTATAGGCAAAATAGCTAACGCACCGTAAATCATCTGTTGAGTTGGGAAGTGAATAAGGTATAAAGAAAATAGTTTAGTACCAAGTGAAAATAGCAGTGATGCTATAAAGCCACCAATGAGTGCGTATCTAACACTTACTTTTTGCCGAGGGATAATGGTATAGACACTTGTAAATGCAAACCAAGTAAATATAAAGGGTAAAAAAGACAAAACATGAGCACTACCAGAGCCAATTGCATGTGTTTTCATACTTGTAATAAGAAAACTGCTTAACGCAATGCTACTGCCTGCTAATATTGGGCTAAAACTTAAAATGGTCCAATAAAGAACTATCGAATAAATAAAATTGCGTTTTTTTGTGTTCCGCCAAATTCGATTGATGCTATCATCGATTGCAGAAATAAGCAAAAGGGCGATTGCCACTAAAGAAACAATTCCCATCATGGTCATTTTTTTAATATTTACAAGAAAGCCTGCAATATGATTCTTAATCAACACAGCAGAGGAAGTGCCAAAGTCAGCGTAGACAATTTTTCCTATCGTATTTTGTAAATCATTAAACATAGGGAAAGCAGATAAAATATAAAACACAATGGCGGTTAAAGGGACTAATGAAAGCAAAGTAACGTATGCTAAATAGCCTGCGGGCACTTTTATATTATCCTGCCTTGCTCTTTTTAATAAAAAAAGCGCGTAATGATAAACAAACTCAGCCCTAGGTATAATTTTAAATTTATCTATTTTATTAAGTTTATCTAAGTTCATCCCAGCTTCCTTTGCTTTTATTTTTTTATGATAACGGAATTTTAAATTTGAGTTTTACTTATTTAACCTGAATTAGGGATAAGCAACATTTATTCGTACGACTATTTTCACACTTAACTGCGTTAAATTCATTCAAAATCACTGTATTGGGTTAGCTATACCCATGTGACGTAAAAGTGCAAATTCAGCAAGGGAAATAGTACCGAGGTGCTAGGCATAAAATTGCCCTCTGAGATGATTAACTGCGTTAATCACC
>JAGLDN010000115.1 GCA_023145575.1 Psychromonas sp. | reverse complement strand
TAGAAGTACGTCTAATAATGATTGACAATTGCAACTATTATCTTGAATTATAATTTGATAAATAATTTTGTATGCAGCTTATTATATATTAATTAAATCCAATAGCAAGACGCCAAAGGATTTGCGTTATTTATCTGCTCATTTCTCTATAAAGATAAAGTATGAAAGAAATTAATATAAATACCTTCACCTAAATGCGAGATGATTTATTTTTAAGTAAAAAAATCGAGCAGTTGCTAAAATATGTATTTCTAAAACGAAGAATTAGAAGAGCAAATGCCTATGACCTAAGTAATTATAGCTTTTACTTGTTTATACTCTTTTAAATATAAGGAGCAATTATAGTGGTTTAATAATTTTGGAAGGTTTGATAACCTCTTAAATTAATTAAATAGGAATACACCATGACAGATAAAATTCGTAAAGAACGAACCAATTTTATGCCAGACAAAAAATTAGAATATGCTAAGTCAATGACAGAAAAGGGTTTATTGGCAAGTAAATGGTGGAGATATCTAGCGCAGGTTCAACGGCAGGTAATGGCAAGCTGTCAATATCAGGGTTTACTTCGGATCCTATCGCTAAAGAGCAAGTTCGAGTTGGCTTTCAATACTTCAAAGGTAATTTAAATCGCATCGCATCAAGCTCAATATTTTCCGATCATGAGTTTCACCTTCATTTTGTAGATCTTCAAAACTCACGAAATAGCCACTCAGTAAGCTTATCATCACTTGTATCTTGTTGTTCAATATTATTGAATAAACCCGTGCAAGAGCAAATGGACGTACTAGGAAGCATGACACTTGGTGGCGTCGTTGATCCAGTGCAAGACTTAGCATCAAGCATTCAAATAGCTTTAGAAGCAGGCGCGACTAAAGTGCTATTACCAACGGATTCCACTACGGATATTCCAACAGTATCAGCAGAAACATTCACAAAATTCCAAGTGAGTTTTTATAGTGATGCAGTTGATAAAGCATTGAGTGTGCAATAAATTATTGCTTGGCGCAAATTAAATACAAAAATTATTGTAAATGTCGATATTTAGTTAGGGAAACGCTGCATTGAAAGAAAAACAGTATAAAGTCAGATTTGTAACAAAACAATCTATACCCATAATACGGGGTGTAAATCTATACCCATGTGACGTAAAATGCAAATTCAGATCGGTTAATAGTGCAAAGCTGCTAGGCATAAAATTGGGCTCTCAATGATTAACTTATTTACTAATTTTTTAAATTGACGGTCAAACTTACGAAAAATCAAAAAAGCGTCTTTTAACTGGTGTCGCAGCCAATGTCTTCTTTGTGTAGACATTAATAGGCTCTTCAAGCTCATCGACAAAGTAGCTCCAGCAACCACTTTCTCTAAATGCCTCGTCAGTGTTTATCCTTGCTATTCCTTCGCAAATCTGTTCGGTCCTAACATAATCCCTGATAAAATTGAAATCAGTGGTTCCTAATACTTGATGAATAATTTGCTGGTATAAGACCCTTACTCGTTCCTTTTGTGGCGTAGCGTAGTGAAAAAACTTCAAACCAAAATATATACAAATGACAGATCCTACATGTGCTTCATTATGCCGAAATGAACGAGATATTGGGTGTGTATAAGCCATAAGTGAGTCATCCTTAACTGCTGGTGTACTGGTGGTTTGCGATAGCATTTTTGCTCTTTCTGATTTATAATCTATTTGTTCCGTTGTATAAATCAGGGAACTAACAACCTTTTTACTTTCTGTTGCATTAACAAATTTTAGAACTTTGGTGTTATCCTTCAATACAACATGTATTTTATTTATCCCTTCTACTACACGTCCGATAGTGGCTCCATTCACAGTCCCAAACCATTTTTCAATTTTTAGTGTATTTCCTTTAAAGTTTAATTTACCCATGTTATATGCCTGCGTGGATAAATTAATTAAGTCATCAAAAGTTGTAATTAATATCATGTTTTGTATGTCATTAAATGCGGCTGCACGTTGAGCATGGTAAGGAAATGATTTTCCAAACTGGTCAAATAAATAAGTACAGCTTTGCGTTGGATCTTCAATAAATGCTGTATCTGTTGCTTTGTTTGATGATTCACTAGCTTCTGATGCTGATGCTGATGCTGATGCTGATGCTGATGCTCGTACCGCTACTTGCGCACCTTTCAACTCTTGTCCCAAATTATTATTGGGATTTTTTTTATTAAAAAAAGGTAGCATTATAAATTTCCTGTTAGTTAAAATAAAAATAATGGCGAATTAATCTCCATTGATATATACCCGTTACCAACCAAAGTGCAAAATTTAGCAATAGTTAAGGTAAACATATCCTCGGCATAAAGCTTCCGATTTAACGGATATTGTGATCTTACCTTGCTATGCGCTCAGTATTAATAGTACTTTATCATCTTGAATCTTAACCTCTTTTAAAGTGGCTCTTAGCAACTTTTCTTTTGCATTTTTATCTCCTATTGTATAAACAGCTATCTGTTTAAATCCACTCTGTGCGAAACCTGAGTTTAGCGATTGGTCTACGAGTTGTTTAATGTCCTTTACTATATCAGGTGAAAGTTTATCAATACTAAATGCATTTATTTTGAGATTTGTTATATAAAATTTACCTGTTGTTTGGTCATAATTAACACCACTTTGCAGATCCGAACTACCATTACATAACTTATTGAACAGGTCAATCCTAAATTTGAGGTGTAAAACAAGCTTATTTTGTTTAGCGCGTAGCGAAATACCTGCCTTTTGAACATAAAATTGTGCAAAAATAAGATCCTCATGTAAAGGCAGTTTTTTATCAATTTGTGTTTGAATTTGTTGTTTACTAATGGAATACACAAATGCATTAACACTATATGACGTGAAGGTTATCAATAACAATAATAAGCACTGAACACTAAGATGTTTTACAAATGATTTTTTGTTCATGTCTATTTTCCCATTATGTTGTAATCGATCGCAGCGACCCGTCAGGATATTTTAATATGCAGATAACACAAACAGCAAGGCAAAACATAATATTAAGCTTTCTGGTGTGCAACCACTGCAATACTTAGATCAACTAATGCATCGGCGTTGGCAACACTGGGCGCATTGGTTAATGGGCAGGCTGCTGATGCAGTTTTAGGGAAAGCAATCACATCACGGATTGAGCTTGTGCCCATCATTAGCATGATCAGGCGATCTAATCCAAACGCAATACCTGCATGAGGTGGTGCACCAAACTTCAATGCTTCAAGCAAGAAACCAAATTTATCTTGCGCTTCTTCATCGCTAATATTTAAAATACGAAAAATAGCGGCTTGCATCTCTTCATTATGAATACGCACACTACCGCCACCTAACTCACAACCGTTTAATACCATGTCGTAAGCATTCGAAATTGCATCAAATGGGCTTGCTTCTAATGCTTGTGCCGATATATTAATCGGCGCGGTAAAGGGATGATGTAGTGGTGTTAATGATCCATTGTCTAGTGCTTCGAACATTGGAAAGTCAATCACCCAAAGTGGTTTCCATTCAGCTTTGATTAGCCCTAAATCTTCAGATACCTTTAAACGTAATGCACCAATAGCTTCAGCTACAATGTTGGCCTTATCTGCACCAAACATTAGAATATCACCATCTTGTGCATTCGTTCGTTTGAGAATTTCAACGACAATTTCTGTATTTAAGAACTTAGTAATAGGAGATTGAACACCTTCAAATCCTTTTGCAACGTCATTAACTTTCATCCATGCCAAGCCTTTCGCGCCGTAGATATTGACGAATTTACCGTACTCATCAATATTTTTACGAGAAAGTTTTGCGCCTCCAGGAATACAAATAACAGCAACACGACTTGCTGCATCATTTGCAGGATCACAGAACACTTTAAACTCAACGTCGGTTAATAAATCGGCAACATCTACGAGTTCAAATTGAATACGTAAATCAGGTTTATCACTCCCAAATCTGCGCATTGCATCAGCGTAAGTCATTTTTTCGAATGTGCCTAAGTCAACACCAAGCATTTCTTTAAATAATTTAACCATCATTTCTTGCGTGATTGCCATCACTTGCTCGCTGGTCATAAATGACATTTCAATATCAATTTGGGTAAATTCAGGCTGGCGATCAGCGCGTAAATCTTCATCTCTAAAACATTTAACAATTTGGTAATAACGATCCATCCCAGAGATCATTAGCAATTGTTTAAAGAGCTGTGGTGATTGCGGCAGAGCAAAAAATTGACCTTTATGAGTACGACTTGGTACTAAATAATCACGCGCCCCTTCAGGCGTCGCTTTAGTTAAAATGGGTGTTTCGACATCTAAGAAACCATTTTCATCAAGAAAATGACGCACAAAGCTACTCACTTTAGCGCGGAACTTCATACGTTTAGCCATTTCAGGGCGGCGAAGATCTAAATAACGGTAGCGTAAACGTTGCTCTTCTGAGTTATTTTGATTGCTATCAAGTGGTAAAGGATCACTGTGATTTAAAATCTCAAGTTCAAGCCCTAATATTTCAATTTGACCTGTACGCATAGCTTTGTTTACCTGTCCATCAGGACGAGCACGGACTTTGCCTTTTATTTTGATACAAAATTCATTTCGAAGCGTTGTTGCAAGCAAGAGTATGTCAGGTAAATCAGGATCAAATACAACTTGCACAACACCTTCGCGGTCGCGCATGTCTAAAAAGATAACACCACCTAAATCGCGATGTTTATTAACCCAACCAACTAATTCAACTTTTTGATCGAGCACTGCCAGTGTCACTTCACCACAATACATAGAGCGCATTTTTATTCCTAGTGCTGTTTAATTTTAAATAGACGAATATTGCCATTATAAAATAAATTCGATACACATAAAATAAAATATTGGTTAATCACCAATATTTAAGTAAAATATTATACATTAGATTTAGTCAAGAGATAAAAATGACCAACACAGATAAGATTTATAGTAAGCAACAGAACAATATTGATGAATTTTCTTTCAATGAGCAAGTAGTAGAAGTCTTCCCTGACATGATCAAACGCTCTGTTCCAGGTTATGAAAAGATCATTGAGACTATCGGCATCCTCACTAAAAAGTGTGCAATTGCTAATTCTAATCTTTATGATCTTGGTTGTTCGTTGGGCGCTGCCACGATGGCAATGCGTAGAGGACTAAGCCATACTACAGAGTGCAACATCATTGCCATTGATAATTCACAAGCAATGATCAACCGCTGCCAGCAATATTTAGCAGCATATAAATCACAGACACCCGTTACCCTTGTTTGTGATGATATTTGTAATATAAAAATAGAAAATGCCTCAGTCGTTGTTTTAAATTTCACTTTGCAATTTTTAACACCTGAAAAACGCCTTAGCCTGCTCACTCATATTTATAATGGATTACTGCCTGGCGGTGTATTAGTGCTCTCAGAAAAATTTGTCTTTGATGATCCTATTAATCACCAACTCCTCATTGATTTACATTTAGATTTTAAACGCAATCAAGGTTATAGTGAACTTGAAATAAGTCAAAAACGATCGTCTCTTGAAAATATATTGATTGCAGACACCGTTGATGAACACTATGGACGCTTACGGCTGGCAGGTTTTAAACATAATAATCTCTGGTATCAATGTTTTAATTTTGGCTCAATTATTAGTATTAAAGCGCAATCATGATTAATTTTTCAACTTTTTACAGCATCATTGCTCAAAATCGTCTAAACCACTGGTTACGTGATTTACCGACGCAATTACATGTTTGGGAAAATACGCATGTACATGGAAAACTCGCGAGTTGGATGCGTATTTTAGATAAACTCCCTGAGATAAAAACAAATAATATCGAATTAAAAGAGCGTGTCGAAATTGGCAATGCAGATGAATTATCAAATGGTGAAACTAAAAAATTAGAAAACTTATTACAAAAATTTCACCCGTGGCGAAAAGGGCCCTTTGATATTTATGGTGTACATATTGATACAGAATGGCGCAGTGATTGGAAGTGGGATCGCGTTTTAACTCACATTAGCCCGCTTAAATATCGTTATGTGTTAGATGTTGGTTGTGGTAATGGTTATCACCTGTGGAGAATGCTTGGAGAGGGCGCGACATTTGTGGTCGGCATTGATCCAAATGATCTGTTTTTGTGCCAATTTGAAGCAGTTCGCCACTTTACTCCTCACGATAAAAACATTCATTTATTGCCGCTTGGTATTCAAACGCTTCCAAAACTTCAATCTTTTGATACGGTTTTTTCAATGGGCGTGCTTTACCATCGAAGATCACCCATGGATCATATCACACAATTACAAGACCAACTTGTTGAAGGCGGGGAATTGGTGCTGGAAACATTAATCATTGATGGCGATGAAAATACAGTATTAGTGCCGCAAGATCGATACGCTAAAATGCATAATATTTGGTTTCTACCCAGTGCAAAGGCACTCAAATTATGGTTAGAAAAATGTGCCTTTGAAGACGTTCGTATTGTTGATATTAACGACACATTAACACAGGAGCAGCGTAGCACAGATTGGATGCGCAATGAATCATTAGCAGATTATTTAGATCCTAACGATCCAACAAAAACGATTGAAGGATACCCTGCGCCAAAACGCGCGCTATTTATTGCTCAAAAATCAATTCAATCATTAAACTAAAAAAGTGGAAGGGTGCAATGAATAAGCAAACATTTCTACACCATTTTTTATTGTACCACCCGCATCATCATATTAAAGCCACATTTAATAAAAAACGAGGCTATAAAAAAGCTGCCATTTTGATATCACTCGTCGAACGAAAAACTCAGCTATATGTTATTTTAACAGTAAGGGCAGAGCACTTGCACCATCACGCAGGACAAATTAGCTTCCCTGGGGGGGGGCTCGAGGCTAATGACATCACATTAAAAGACACCGCATTACGCGAAACAAAAGAAGAAATTGGCATCGATGCTAACTACATCAATGTGTTTGCAAGCTTGCCTAAACTAATTACCAGCAGCAATTACATCGTTTACCCGTACCTCGCTTTTGTTGATAATAAGCATCACATTAAAATAAATACAAATGAAGTTCAAAGTACCTTTGAAGTGCCGCTTAGTTTTTTATTAAATAAAGATAACACGCAAGAAATCAACTTAATGCGTCATGGAAAACCCGTTACAACCTACTGCATCATTTATAAAAGCCACCTAATTTGGGGCGTAACAGCACAGATAATTAATACATTAAGTTCCTATTTTTAAACCATACGACATTCATTGATCACCCCGACTAATATGAATTTAAGAGTGCAACAGACAATGGTTAAGAGTGATATTCCGCCTAAATTCACATGTATTGTGCCATGATCAATGCAAGCCTTATTATTTCTGCTAAGACGCTCAACGCTCACTTTACAATACCTATCATCTGCCCAAGTTGACGCATGCAGGTATGTAAAATAAAGAAGTATACGCTACAATACCTTCGCCAAATTCAATTTAAGATCAAAATGTAATTTTACGCTCTATATGAATCAATCACTTACAGAACAAAAAACGTGTCTAAATGGGCTGGCTTTCGTTTTTGCGAAGGTATTTACACTAACAACATGCTTGAATTTTAAGTTGGTATTAACAACTAGTCTAAATATGTTATATTTGTTATAGTACCCGCAACTTCGCAATAGGCGTAGTGAATTGCATAAATAGACTGATACTGTAAATTTTCAATTAATGCGCGCACATACACCAAAGTGGTTCAATAACCTTTTCAAAAGAAAAGTGTTTTATTCTTTTAAGCTAAACAGCGACTTTAAACAGCGACTTGATGTGGAATGGCGGATAATATCCAATTTTTTTATTTTAGGGATTAAAATGTCCATATTAACCTTTTTTGAACGCCTAGCTCCTCCATTAACCAATGAAAAAATTGCAATGCCGCCTAATACTCTTATCGCCTTTTGCCTGTATTATTCTAAGGGCTATAAGAAGATACTTATAGTAATGACCATACTCTCATCATTACTGGCTATTTCAGAGGTTGTTTTGTTTGGTTTTATGGGGCAACTTGTTGATTGGTTGGTGAAAAAAAATCCCGCAACGCTACTTCACGATGAAGGTACGAAATTATTGACCATGGCATTATTACTTTTGATTGTCATCCCGTTAATATCCTTGCTACATTCACTGGTAGTGAACCAAACTTTACTGGCTAATTACCCAATGTCAGTTCGTTGGCTTGCACACCGTTATTTGTTAAAACAAAGTGTTACTTTTTATCAAGACGATTTTGCAGGACGTATTGCAACTAAAGTGATGCAAACATCGTTAGCTATTCGTGAAGCCGTCATGAAGCTACTTGATTTGCTAGTTTATGTACTCGTCTATTTTGTTGCAATGATTATTATGATTGCAAGGGCGGATCAACGACTTGCTATTCCTATGTTATGTTGGCTTGTTATTTATATATTAATACAAATTTATATTGTACCACGTTTGCGCAAGGTTTCTGTAGAGCAAGCAGATGCCAGATCAATAATGACGGGGCGAATTGTAGATAGCTATACAAACATAACAACAGTCAAATTATTTGCTCATACCGAAGCTGAAATTCAGTATGCTAAGCAAGGAATGAAAGATTTTCTTATTACAGTCTTTCGACAAATGCGTTATGTAACAGGCCTCACTTTTAGTGTACAGATATTAAATAGTGTGTTGGTCTTTTCTATCGCAGCATTAGCTATTTCATTTTGGATAAAAGGACTGATTTCCATTGGTGCAATGACCATTGCGGTAAGTTTAGCTTTACGATTGAAAGGTATGTCACAATTAGTCATGTGGGGAGTTACGGCGATATTTGAAAGTATAGGTACGGCAATTGATGGCATGAATACGCTTTCAAAACCTAATATTATTGAAGATAAGCACAACGCGACTCCTTTGCAGGTCACTGCCGCACAAATAATATACGATCAGGTTGAATTTAATTACGGGAAAAAACAAGTTGTTATTGATAAGTTTTGTTTAACGATAAAATCAGGCGAAAAAATTGGATTGGTTGGACGATCTGGATCGGGGAAATCAACACTGGTTAATTTATTACTGCGTTTTTATGATGTTGAGCACGGTAAAATATTAATTGATGGTCAAAACATTAGCGATGTTCGCCAAGAAAGCTTACGTTTACAGATTGGCATGGTGACGCAAGACAGCTCTCTTTTACACCGCTCTATTCGTGAAAATATTTTATATGGTCGCCCCAATGCAAACGATGAAGAAATGATCTGCGCCACAAAAAAAGCACAAGCACATGATTTTATCATGAGTTTAACCGATTTAGAGGGCAATACAGGTTATGATGTAAAAGTTGGCGAGCGTGGAATTAAACTCTCTGGCGGACAGCGACAACGTATTGCTATTGCGCGTGTACTATTAAAAGATGCACCTATATTAATATTAGATGAAGCTACCTCAGCGCTAGACTCTGAAGTAGAAGATGCCATCCAAGAGAGTTTGTATCAATTAATGCAAGGAAAAACAGTGATTGCCATTGCCCATCGTTTATCAACAATAGCGGCAATGGATAAACTTATAGTAATAGATCAAGGAAAAATTATTGAACAGGGCACTCATCATTCCCTTATCCAAGAAGATGGTATTTATTCTAAATTATGGAAACATCAATCTGGTGGATTTTTAGGCGTGGATTGAACAATACCCATCATCATTTAAGCTTTTGGTTCAATAGAACATTTTAAAGTGGCAGATGGTTATCATATTGGTGATGTAGCGTAAATTTATGAAAAAGGACTTTGCTATGAAATTAACGTCATTTAAAAAAATTACACACTTCGCATTTGTTTTATGCTTATGTTTTCCATTATTGTCTCTTCAGGCATTTCAAGGTCATGGTCGACTAGGCATTATTGGTGGAGTTGATGCAAAAGTCGGTGACAATCCACAAATTGTGAGTATAACAAAAACTGGTCAGGTCGGTCCTTTTTGTGCTGGCACATTAATAAACAAAGATTGGGTGGTTACTGCTGCGCATTGTCTTGTTAACAGTAGAGTAAATCCATACGAAATAATAAAAACATCTGTTTTTTTGGTTGCTATTTCAGATTGGGATACTAACATAGACCCAGATGACATAGATCCGAACAATCTCAATAAAGAATCACGCCATGTCAAAAAGATTGTTATTTATCCATATTATAGACCTATTGGGAATCAATCAGATATTGCACTTTTACAACTTAAAGTTCCTGTGACAAAAACCACTCCACAGGCTATCGGACGCGTTGATACAGTAAATCTTACCCAAGACGCTACAATTTGGGGCTGGGGCAACACTGAAAGTGATCCTGATGTTTCACCTGCCTATCCATTCATATTACAAACAGCGAAAGTTAATGTATTCCCAAACAGTCAATGTTCTGATTGGCTAAAAACAGTGTTTAATGGCCAAATCATGCTTTGCGCAGGGCTACGCGATGGTGGTATAGATACTTGTCAAGGTGATAGCGGAGGACCTATTACGCTAGACGGTAAACTGATTGGGATAACCAGTTTTGGATTTGGTTGTGCACAGCCACAATCACCTGGCGTTTATACGCGCATAAGCAATTATCAGGATTGGATAAACAGCATCATTAGCGGAGAAACAATAGAAACTGATCCTGAATTTGGCAGTGCATTAGGTTTTGCTGTGTTATGGTTACTTCCTCTTGTCTTTATTCGGCGCATCTACCGACTAAAAAATTAAAATAAAGTTAACATCAAAGTCGTCAGTGCATCACTCAAATTGGAAGAAATATATCTCTACACATGTGACGTAAAAGTGCAAGTTCAGCAAGGGAAATAGCACCAAGTTGCTAGGCATAAAATTGACGTATATACCCATAGAAACTTTATAACAACGCGCCTTGGTACTTGTTGACTTGCCCTGCGGGGCACAAACTCGAAAACCAAGACTGCGTTACAATAACCGATAAGTGAACAACAATTACCTAATCAACAATTACCTAATATTGTGCCTTGCTCTGATCATCGAGCTTGAGCCTGACAAAGCATTTTTGCGACACATGGGGTATAGACCAATATTGTCAAAGCAGTCCATTGGTATTTTCATTCAACCCTCGCTGCCACGAACAGCATAGATCTGCAAAAAAATAGCCAAATTCCAGCGATTATGAAACCTCATTATGATTAGCAAATTCTTTAGCACTGTCTGCTTTGATGGTTTATGTTTTTACATTATTTGCATCTCTTGTCACAGGAAAAGTAGTGAATATATATTCAACTGGCTACTTTTCCAACTAATTTAAGCTATGCATTTGAGAATTGAATCTTGATTTCTTCTTTAATGAAAGTAACGAGTTGTGATGTTATTTCTATCGATGGCAAACTGCACGGCGCTCATGATCAACAAAAGATCGAAAAATTCGCTTCACACAAATCAGCGTTTGGCGATACCCGCATCAACGGATCTTAAGCCAAACAGCCGCCGATGCTAAAACAAATGAAATTACAGTTGTTCCTGAGTTATTGGCAATGCTATACTAATGTAACGTAAAAAAACAATATCCGTAAGGCAAATTGTGCTAAGGTATAATTAACGTAACTAATCATCACATGAAGAGATCAATGTCATGTCGAGTGTATTATCACAAATATTCTTGCTGATTTAATATCTTGACGATAAATAGTTATAAAAACATTATAAACGGCCAGCTTCACAGATCTGGCGCCAATACAAATACATTTCTGGTGTCGATACGCAACTTTCCCTTTACATGACACCAATTTAAAGCTCCTTATTTTCATCAGTAAAATAATTTACTGTAATTAATAGTAAGGGGAATATTTAATAAGGATTTGCAATGTCAAAAATTTACAGCGACAATTCTCAAACTGCTGGAAAAACACCGTTAATTCGCCTAAATAAAGTAACGGGTGGGAATGTTTTTGCAAAGATCGAAAGTCGCAATCCAAGTTTTAGTGTGAAATGTCGTATTGGTGTAAGCATGATTAATGCCGCTGAAATAGACGGAACACTTAGTAAGGGTGTAGAGCTCGTGGAAGCAACAAGTGGTAATACGGGTATTGCTCTCGCTTATGTTGCAGCTGCTAAAGGGTATAAATTAACACTCACCATGCCAAATAGTATGAGCGTTGAAAGACAAAAGCTGCTTATAGCACTCGGTGCAAATTTAATACTTACAGATGGCGCACTCGGAATGAAAGGGGCAATTGACAAAGCCGATGAACTTGCGAAAATCGATCCTGATAAATATTTAGTATTAAGGCAATTTGAAAACCCTGCAAACACTGAAATTCATGTAACAACAACGGGGCCAGAAATTTGGGATGATACCGATGGAGAAGTTGACGTTTTTATTGCTGGTGTCGGCACTGGCGGTACTATTACTGGTGTTTCAAAATATATCAAAAAGATTAAAGGCAAAAATATCATTAGTGTTGCAGTTGAGCCTGAAAACTCTCCAGTTATTGCACAAACGCTTGCTGGTATGCCCATACAACCAGGGCCTCATAAAATACAAGGCATCGGTGCTGGATTTATTCCTAAAATATTTGACTTATCATTAATTGATCGTGTTGAAAGTGTCTCAAATGAAGAAGCTATTGAAATGGCAAAAAGATTAATGAAAGAAGAAGGTATCCTTGCGGGTATTTCTTCTGGCGCGGCTGTTGCCGTTGCCGCAAGACTGGCGAGACAAGAAGAATTTGCTAATAAAAACATTGTTGTCATATTACCAAGTTCAGGTGAACGTTATCTTTCAACCGCTCTTTTTGAAGGCATGTTTTAGCATCATTAAAGTCTAAAATATCCACCTAATGAGCCGAGGGTTATCTTGCCTCCTCAATGAGATCTACCTTACGCTTAAGATCCAAAAGAGAAAAAGATTACAATCAATAACTTTTCTATTTTCTGCTTAAAACAACTGACTCGCGCGTTGTAAATTTCATAAAAGGAGCCGCGATGAACATCAATTTACGCCTTGAATTAAGATGTTTTACTGTGTATCATTTGGACCGTATAGTTACTGTTATTGATATTTAGTCTAATAATATAATAATTACCATTTTTTAGTTAATGATACCTACTCAAGAATTAGCGCAGCTAATCTTTAAATAGCTAA
>JAGLDN010000114.1 GCA_023145575.1 Psychromonas sp. | reverse complement strand
TAATGTATTATAATTTTAAATAACAGAATTTTTCATGAGGATACTATACATTTTGAAGAGATCTTCAGATTAAAGTCACTGAAAATTATTATAACAGCAAATTATTTGATATTAATTCCCGATTAATCAGCTCTTGTTTATACCTTTAGCATATGTTTTTATTAATCTATCTACTGATCTTATAAATTATTTATCGCTTGACCTTATGTCGCTTTTTTTGTATTGTTATTTTAATAAAATACCCTCATCCAAATTGCCGTTATACGGTATTTATATTTATAGAAAAGGTAGTATTATGTTTGAAAAAATAATTAAAATCACTGCAGCTAATGGTCTGCATACTCGTCCAGCGGCTCAATTTGTTAAAGAAGCAAAAGCATTTGAATCAGAGATCGTTGTTGAAGTGAATGGTAAAACGGCAAGCGCAAAAAGCTTGTTCAAATTACAAACATTAGGTTTAACTGAAGGTACTTTAATAAATATTAAAGCGGAAGGTGTTGATGAACAAAAAGCAGTAGAAACGCTTGTCGAACTGATGGCTAAACTGACTTAGACAAAAATTAATAACATTTAGCGTTTTCCGTTATAAATAATCAACAACAGGGGGTCATATGATTTCAGGTATTCTAGCTTCTCCAGGCATCAACTGTGCCAAAGCGCTAATAGTAAAAGAAGAAGAAATCGTTCTAAACAAAGCAATGATGGAAGATTCAGAAAAAGAAATTACACGATTTTGGGAATGTCGAGATAAAGCTGTTGCACAGTTAGAGGTGATAAGAGACCGAGCATTAATTGCATTAGGAGCAGAAAAAGCGGGTATCTTTGATGGACACATCATGTTAATTGAAGATGACGAGCTAGAAGAAGAAATAAAAGCTTTAATTAAAGGTAAACATTATTCTGCTGATTATGCAATAAGCTTAGTCGTTGATGAAATGGTTGAAACGCTATCAGCCTTAGAAGATCCATATCTACGTGAACGTGCGAGTGATTTTAGAGATATAGGTAACCGTTTATTAAAAAATGTACTGGGCATTTCAATCGTTAATTTAAGCGATATTCAAGATGAAGTTATTTTAGTCGCTAACGACTTAACCCCTTCTCAAACAGCACAAGTTAATGTTAATAAAGTCCTCGGTTTTATCACAAACATTGGCGGCAAAACTGCGCATACATCGATCATGGCGCGAACACTTGAAATCCCTGCGATTGTAGGGACCGCTTATATTACTCAACGTGTAAAAAATGGCGATTTCATCATTCTTGATGCGATTAATAATAAAGTCATTATTAATCCAACAGAACTACAGATAAAAGAAGCCAAGGTATTAAAAAGAGCTTACCTAACGAAAAAAGTAGAGCTGGCAAAATTGAAAAAACTTCCAGCAGTCACATTAGATGGGCACATTATTGAAATTGGTGCAAATATAGGTAATGTAAATGATACTGAAGGTGCAAACCGCAACGGCGCTGAATGTATTGGTCTATACCGCTCAGAGTTTCTCTTTATGGATCGCGACAAATTACCCTCTGAAGAAGAGCAGTATACCGCCTACAAAGAAGTTGTTGAAAAAATGAAAGGTAAACCTTGTATTATTCGTACAATGGATATCGGTGGCGATAAAGATCTCCCTTATTTAAATTTACCAAAAGAAATGAACCCATTTTTAGGCTGGCGAGCAATACGAATTTGTCTTGAACGACCTGAGATTATGAACCCTCAATTACGTGCGTTACTTCGTGCCTCTGTCTTTGGCAAAGTAAAGATCATGTTCCCAATGATCATTTCAGTTGAAGAAATCCGTAAAATAAAAGAAATTTTAGAAACGCTTAAAGCTGAACTTTTAAGTGAACACTTGACATTTGACGAATCGATAGAAATTGGTATTATGGTTGAAACGCCCGCTGCTGTAGTTATTGCACATCACCTGATCAAAGAAGTTGACTTCTTTAGTATTGGTACAAATGATTTAACACAATACACACTTGCTGTTGACCGTGGAAATGAGAAAATTTCTGCAATCTATGAGCCAATGTCACCACCGGTGTTAAATTTAATCAAACAGATTATCGATGCATCCCATGCTGAAGGTAAATGGACTGGTATGTGTGGTGAATTAGCTGGCGATAAGCGTGCTACAATATTATTACTTGGTATGGGTCTTGATGAATTTTCAATGAGCTCCATCTCAATTCCAGAAATCAAGAAAATCATTCGCAACACAAAGTTTGCTGAAGCAAAAGCATTAGCAACTAAAGCACTTGTATGTGCAACTACAAAAGAAATAGAAACATTAGTTGCAAATTTTATGCTAAAAAGAGGGATTGCCTAACTATTGCGAGAGGATCCTTCATCGGGTACTCTCCACTATATTATAATATTTAATTAAGGAGATGCATTATGGGTTTTTTTGATATGTTTAAAGGGAAAAGTAAAAGTGTAACCATTGATATTATCGCACCACTTTCTGGTGAAATCATTGCAATTGAAGATGTACCAGATGTCGTTTTCGCTGAGAAAATTGTTGGTGATGGTATAGCAATTCGGCCAACCGGCAATAAAATGGTTGCTCCTTGTGATGGTGAAATAGGTAAGATTTTTGAAACAAATCATGCGTTTTCATTAGAGTCTGATACTGGTGTCGAGCTATTCGTTCACTTCGGTATTGATACTGTTGAGCTCAGAGGCGAAGGCTTTACTCGTATTGCTCAAGAAGGGCAAAAAGTAAAAATGGGCGATGTAATTATCGAATTTGATCTCGCGCTATTAACTGAAAAAGCGAAATCAATTTTAACGCCTGTTATTATCTCAAACATAGATGAGGTTAAAGAGCTTCAAAAAATGTCAGGTGAAGTAAGTGTAGGTGTAGATCCTGTATTAAAAATTGTAAAATAACAATTATATAAATTCTGCACCTTAAATGGTAACGAGAAAAAATAATGGTGAACAATATTTAACGACGTTTATGTTTGCGTGACTTTTTTTTTCCAATGTTGTCTTCAGCCTTCTTAAACATTAGCTTAGCAACAGTTACTTTTTCAATTTCTGCCATTGCAGGAGTTTCAAAACTTAATCTGCCAAGTGAGCCTGCGCGTAATTCATTAAGTAAAATGGTCGATACTTTATAAATATCAAAATGTCCCGCTTTACGCAATGCGCCTCGGCGATATGCAATGGCTTCCATTAGATCCTGATCTGTTTCAGGGATATTTTGTAATTCATAACGTACTTTTAAACGATCTGGATAATGTTCAATTAAATATTGTGCAGCATAATAAGCAATATCTTCTAATTCAATGGCTGTATCTTTAATTGAACCTATTACCGCTAATCGATAGCCTGAATCTGGATTTTCAATTTTTGGCCATAAAAATCCAGGAGTATCAAAAAGCACAATCCCATTCGCTAAACGTATGCGCTGTTGTTGTTTAGTAACAGCGGGCTCATTACCTGTTTTTGCAATGATTCTGTTGGCTAAAATATTGATGATCGTTGATTTCCCTACGTTAGGGATCCCCATGATGATCGCTTTGATTTGTTTATCTTGTCCTACTTTATTAGGCAACATCAGCTGGCATAACTTAGTAATTTGATGAACTTGTGCGGTATTAGACGAAGTAATGGCAACCGCTTGTATATTTTGCTGTGATTGTAAATATTTAATCCACTGCGCCGTAATATCTGGATCTGCTAAATCCGCTTTATTGAGTATTTTAATACAGGGAATGTTTTCTCGAATTGCATAAATCAAAGGATTTTCACTACTATAAGGGATCCGCGCATCAACAACTTCAATAATAATATCTATTCGCGGGAGTGTTTCTTTTATTTGCTTATAAGCTTTGTGCATGTGACCAGGAAACCACTGGATACTGATGCGACTCATTTTATTTATTACCTTTTATTGCTTATTTCTATTTAATAGTGCACTAAATAAGTCAGTTGAAGTTATTTGGAAATTTTTTTGTGACTTATTCTAACTGATATTTGAGAATATATATACCCATGTGACGTAAAACTCCTTTGTCAGGCTTTAAATCGGACATCAGAGCAAGGCTGCACATGAGGTAATTGTTAATCACTTTTCGAATATTATAACAAAGCAGTGCATTTTTTCATAAAAAACCTAGCTAATCTCAGAATGGCACGGCGGTAGCACCAATCAACAAAGTTATAACTTACTGTTCATAAACAAATCGACTTAGAATAACTAGTTAATAATTAAAATCTTTATTTTAATTCGACCTTTGATGATTAACGTATCTAATCATTTCAGATAGCAATTTTATGCCTAGCCACTTGGCACTATTTGCCGATCTGACGGTGCCTTTTGATGTCTCATGGGTATATACCCGTTACCAATCAAAGTGCTTGCATTGCGCAATTTAATATGAGAGGTCAAAAGATGCTAGGAAGTTAACATAAACTATTAAACCTTAGTTAAAAAAATAGTAAATATTTATTTTTCGTGTACTTTTTAGTACAAGGTGACAAAACTGAGACAAACTAAATGAAAATAGAAAGAGAAAATAGCTGGGTAGATCAAATTTTGGCATGGGCAGATTATTTTGATCTGTCACAAACAGTCGTTCCGCGTGATGAATCTAAACTTCTGAAACTTACTCACTTACACCTTTATGCTTGTAGTATAACTGAAATCCCAAAAGAATTTGGGCGACTTAATTCATTAGAAAATATTGAACTTTCATCAAATCGTCTTAGTGAGATACCCAAACAGCTGGGGCAATTAAAAAATCTAAAATTATTAGGATTAAGCGATAATCAATTAACTAATATCCCTTCTGAAATCAGTAATTTAAAAAATTTAGAGCAATTATTTTTAGCGCGGAATCGTTTAACAAAAATACCAAATACGATTGGTTTACTTTCTAAGCTATCAGCATTGATTTTAACTGAAAATTTTATTATATCTTTACCTAATGAAATATCAAAGTTAAAGAATTTAAAGGTATTATCGATATCTCAGAATAAATTAAAATCTCTCCCCGAAAATATTGACAAATGTCGATCATTAGAAAAATTATCACTTGATGTTAACTTTATTAAAAATCTTCCAAAAAGTTTTCATCATTTACAGCAATTACAAAGCCTACACATGTGGCAAAATGAATTACAATCTTTACCTGAAAATATAATCGAACTAAAAGCACTAAAATCAATTAATCTTGATAAAATAATTTTTGAAAAATTAACCAAAGCGCAAACTCGATGGCTAGATTCTATTTCCGATGTCGTCATACTTTAATCGCAATGAGATCATTCGCAGCATGTATACCCTTGCTAGTTCAAATTCCCTTGAAAATGCTTGAATGTTGATATTTATTTTAATTAATTTCGAGAAAATTCGCATCATTAATCATCTCAAAAGTTAATTTAATGATCCACCGAGCCTAACAAATTTACCTTGATGATTTTGCATTTTGAAGTATTATGATGTTATATCTATGTGGCAGCAAGATGCAATGCTCAGCTTTGGTTTGAAGATTAGATCATGACATAACAATCGCTCTATCAAAGGTTAGGGGAGCTTGTCATTTACCTGACGCATTAACGAAAATGTTAATTATTATAGAGTGATTCTCTTTTCCAATGTTATAACGCGAGGCTGACTACTTGCACCAATTTAGGCCGTTATAAAATTTCGACTTACAACGACTTGTTAAGAGTTAAAGTCTAAATTTATGTCGAATACCACGACACAACTTATCTTACTGACATTGCATCTTTACGTCTGGGTATATATCTATTGAGTGTATCTTTTGAAAATTTTCGTAAAGATCAGTAAGCAATCCAAGACATAAGTTGTTGTCTTTACAAACTTACAACGACACAGTAGTTTATTTCAAAAAAATAGGATTTATTGTTTTTACAAAGGGTTAAAATCAAACATGGCAGAAAAAAAGCGGGATTGTTATAATGTACTTGGCATAAATAAGAGTGCAAATGCAAAAGAAATTAAGAAGGCCTATAAAAAATTAGCGATGAAATATCATCCTGATAGAAATCCTGACAATATTGTTGCTCAAGAAAAATTTAGAGAAGTAAAATCATCTTATGAAATTTTATCAAATCCTGAATCAAGAGAACAATATGATACGTATGGGCATAATGCATTTGATAAAAATTCAAGAGCAGGGGCTGGGGCAGGGCATTCAGGTTTTAGTAGCCATACTGAGTTCTTTGATATGTTTAATCAACGCCAACCACAAAGACCTAAGCCAAAACCTCAACCAAAAAAAGGATCTAATATAACCATCTCGCTGAAAATAACACTAGAAGATTCAATCAATGGATGTAGTAAGGATGTTCGACTCCCCAATACAACTGCACCATTGTTAGTCTTTATTCCAAAAGGTATCTCGTCAAAACAAATAATATGCGTAACCGGTCAAGGAAATCCAGGTACACTTGGTGCAGATCGTGGTGATTTGATGGTTGAAGTTGATGTCTCAGAGCATGATATTTTTAAGCGCAAACAACAAGATCTCCATAATGAAATTGATATTTTATTTACAACCGCCGCACTTGGTGGAATGATAACCGTGCCAACTATTTCAGGCTCCTTAAACTTAAAAATACCTCAGGGAACACAGGATGGACGAAAATTTAGAATCAAAGGCAAAGGCGTTCCATCGATGAAAGGTATGGTGGCTGGCGATTTAATCTACCATGTTAATATCAAAATACCTGAAATATTAACAGAGGAGCAACGCAATTTATTAACTAAGTTAGCAGAAACTTTTTAAGGCTTAGATCCAAATACTAAGTGTATATCCCCATGTGACGTAGCGATGCTTTGTCAGGCTCGAACTCGACTATCAGAGGATCGCGGCACATTAAAAACAAAAAGACAAACAAAAAACTTTACAAGAAAAAAACATGAAGTCTAGCCTTCGTATTTAACATAATATATCTTGTATTTAACAAATGATTTTAAAACCCTAATTCAAATCAAAATTATAATATGCATCAATCGCTTGATATAATCCATTTGATATTTCAATATAAAAATTTTCAAATACTTCATAATTCATAGATAGTATTGTAAAGTTATCAAAAATTCCCACTCCATAAGATAGTTGTACACCAGGTAATATATAGCCTTTAAGACCAATTGATTGCTCATCGCCATCCCCTTGAGATGAGATTGAAAGATCTTTTATGCCAACTTTATTGCCTACTTCATGTACTAAATTTTTAGCATGACTTTGTCCCGCACCTATATCAATCAATAAACCGGCTATTTGGCTATTTGTTGTGTCCGTGCTTTTGTCAAGTGATTTACCCGTCATAATATACGACAAAGTATTTTGTTGAGACATTGTCGGCTCTGAAAATATAACTAGCTTTAAATTGTCTGGCAAGCCTGTAACGCGCACGCCAGCGATAACCCCATCGCTAATTTTTTCTGGATCGCGAATTGCCTCAATAGAAATATATGGCGATTCTGGTGGCCCAATAAAGTTAATTCTACTTTTCCGTAAAATGAGTTGTTGTCCTAATGCGCGGTAACTTCCTGAAACAACACGAATTTCACCGTGTAAATTAAGATCTTTTGTTTTTTCTTTATTAATAAGTAACTCGCCAGCCAGATGACTTTTTAATCCATAGGCTTCAATTTTTAAATGTTTCCCCAAGTTTAAATCAAGATTAATTTTTAACGGCAAGATCCTTGACATTGTTTTACGTTTTTCATCAACAACAACAATATCTTTTGAGAGAACAATAGCACCTTCTGGCATTGATTTAATTATCACGCTGCCTTGATCTATCTTGATATGTCCAGATAGATCTAATTTTTTACCAATATGTAAAGTAATTTTAGGTGTCACTATAAGATCTATTTTTCGATATTCATAGAGTTCAATTTTATTTGCAACAAGTTCTAATTTACCTTTATAGTGTTTTTTCCAATCAATATAACCTTTAATAATCGCTGTTCCAAGCTTAATATTGTTAAGTTTCTGCTGTGATGTATTGTGGTTAGCAGTTCTCGTAGGATGTATTGATTTTATAATTGATTTATTGATAAACGAAAATGATTTACTGATTAAATTTTTCCTAATTACATCATTATTTTGCATAGTACTTATATTAGATCCTGTTGATAATAAACCTTGAAAAGTAGCATGCTGCCCATTAACAATCGCAGTAGCATTAAATTTTTTAATAATGAGTGGTAAAGCTTCACTTGAGAGTCTAACGTCATTTAATTTAACAACACCATTGACAATAGGTTTTTTTATCGTTCCGTTCAATGTTAAGTTAGTGTTTAATGAGCCTGATAATTTTTTTATTTGTATTATTAATGGCGCAAATGGAGACAGGTTTGGCAAGTTTAATTGTATTTTGCCTTTCAAGTCAGATTTGTTTTTATAGGGGAATATCGTCGTATTAACTTTTGCATTTATTAAATTAACGGATAAAATATCTGCATTAACATTGATATGTTTATTTCCATTAAGATTAATTGCAAATGTTTTTACTGGAAATTTAATTTGTTGATTTTTACTTTTATCCGCGTTTGCAATAACAACCATATTATCTGAATTAATATTTATTTTAAACATAGGGTATTTATTTTTTCCCCAATGTATGTTTCCATCACTTGAAATCGCACCCTTTAAATTTAACGCCTTTGGAAGAAATGGATCCATACTTACTAATAAATAATTATGGATACGAAATTTTATGTCCCCTTCTTTTCCCACATTAAATTTATCCAGACAAAGGGATCCTGATCTTTTATGATTTACATCAAATGCACCCCAGCAGTGTTTGCTTAATGATATATTATTGTTTTTGTGTAATTTTATTTGAAATGGCTGATCAAGCAGAATTGTCTGCTTTTGAACAAATATTTTAGCTGTGTTGATGAAAGCTAACCATGTGTTTTTACGTTGTTGCACGTTAAAAGAGAAATTTGTCGAAGCAATTTTACTTTTAACAGCCAAGTGAATAACATGCTTTCTAGTATTGGCAGTCGACAGTGTACTTTCTTTTACACCCAGTTTAATAGAGTCAACTGTTTTCCCGTCAATCAATAAATTATTTGCAAGTATAGAAGCGCTCAAAATCGGTTTATTTAAAAGAATGAGATCAGAAGAAACCTGCAATGATTGTAATTTATTCTGTTTGTAACTTATATTTTTTGCCCTTAAATTAGTACTGATGTTTAATGCTTTTTCAGGACCTTTTATTAAAACAGTCCCTGTCATTTCACCTTCGCTATCAAGCTCGATTTTACTTAAATCATTGATCATTAAGTTTACTTTTAAATTGTTATTTTTAGCAAGATGACCATTAATAAGAAGCTTATTACTCGCATTTTTTATCACTAAATTTGAAACCATTATGCCCATTGTTTGATTACCACTTACTTTACCGTTAATCAAAAAGGAATGCTTTAAAAATTTACCATTAATATCAATCTTGGGAAAATCGAATTTCCATGCCGTTAATTTGTTCTTGTCACTTATTTTCATTGAACCAGTTTGCTTTATTTTACCTGAAAAAACACCGTGGTAGCGATCATTGAGTTGGGTAATATCTATTTTATTAATCTCCAACAATCCAGCCCAATTAATGTTATGTTTCCACCCTAGTTTGCCCGTTAATTTTATGTCGCCATTGAGTGTTTTAACTAATAAACTATCTAAATTAATTTTATTTAAATTTCCTTGACCTGCTAGGTATATCTCTCCCTTGGGAATATTGTTGACATGATAATCTGTTTGTGCGTTTAGCTGATAATTATCAAGATCACCCTTACTATACAGTTGCCCTTTCATGGATGAAACTTGCGGTTTTCCTCGTAATGGCCAACGTAAATTTTTCCATTCAATGCCTAAATTATACGGAATATTATTTGATAAAAGGTCTATTTTAGTCTGCGCTTTAAATACTAATTGCGGCCTCAATCTTGGATCAATTAATGTTATATTTGTTTTTAAACTTGATAAGTCCCCTTCTCCTTTTAATTTATAAGTCACTCCTTTTAATAAATTAGCTGGTTGGAGTTTTTTAATATTTTTTATTATTCCGTTTGCTTTTAAAGTAAATGGATATCGTTTAACAAGTTTTATCTGTCCAGACAGATCCAAGTTAAGTTCATTAAGATCCGTATTCAAATGTGAAATTTTGACTAATGACTTTTTAAATGAAAAAGCTGTTTGAATTTTATTGATTGAAAATATCGGCACCTTGCCTTGTTCAAGTAAAAAATCATGAAGTATAAATTTATGAACGTCTAACTCGAAAGGTAAAACAACATCAACCAGTGAGCTAGGATTTAAAATAGCAGGAAATGAGCCATGATTAACAGCCGAAACATCATGGCTCTTTGTCCTAGTACTTTTTGCCGTTTTTTTCTTTGCTGGTAATGTAACGATTAATCCATTAGCCGTAGAATTTGTAGCAATTTCATCTCCATCACCACTGGCCGATACATTAATTGATTTTAAATCAACACTAATGACATTATGCAATTCAAAATGGGTGTTTTGTAAAGCTAAGTTTTCAAATTTTATAGGCAATGGTAAATCCAAACGAAAAGACTTATTTTGGATTTTTTTAATAGTCGAAGGATTTTTTTTAATTGCATACAGGATAAAATTTGTCGAACTTGACGTTAATGATTTGAGGCAAATAGATTGAGGTAAGCAAGACCAATCAAATGCATAATTAACATTTTTTATTTCGAAGTTAAACGCATTATCATCAATCCAGCTAATATTTTTATATTTTGGTGAAAAAAAGAAACTGCCCTGTTCAAGATCAATAGTTAAGCGAGGCACTATTGGTTTTAGACCTCGAATGATCAGCTCATTACCCAAATGTGTAAATAATAAAGCAGATGTCAGTAATAAGAGTAAAATTATCGGTAATATGAAATATAAAAAGCTAATTTTTGACAAATGAAAACTGAATCTTTTTATACTCATAGCTCAGGACCGATTCTAAGATGGATCGTGAAATTTTCATCTGATTGCGTTAAAGGCACCCCAACATAAAAACGCAGCGGACCTACGGGAGATCCCCAAACAATTCCCAATCCAGTGCCCTTTGAGATCGGCTCTGAAAAGTCACTCGTCGCTGTACCAATATCATAAAAAGTGGCTATTTTCCAATTATGGGCAATTGGAAATCGATATTCAAAGTTTGCCGTTGTTAGATATTTTCCCCCTGCAAGGAAGCCGCTGCTATCTTTAGGGGAAATAGTTTCAAATGCAAAACCTCTAATTGACTGATCTCCGCCTGCAAAAAATCGCATTGATGCAGGCGTGTTATAAATTGATTTAGTACCGATGGCTCCTAACATTACTGAAAAAACAAACTGGTGACCCGCATAAGTTCGAAGCCATTTTGATTGCATATAAACTTTTGCAACGTTACTGCTTGATAATAAAATTTTATTCGCAAACTCAAAATAGATGAGTTGTTTATTGCCACTGGTTGCATTTACGCCACCCTCCGATTTCATTCTACTGAAACTTATCCCTGGAAGGATAAGCTTAGTTGAGAAATCCTGAGCACCTTGACGACCCGATTCTGCGTCATAACGAATATAAGTGTTTCGGAACCATTTATTTGATAAAAGCCTGTAGCGATTCAAACCAACAATGTACTCTGTTGTATCGGTATCATTTTGATTCAATAGTTTGTAAGCAGTTTTAAAACTCATATAGTTATATAAAGCATCTTCTAGGGGGATTTTATATACTAACGAGGCTTCTTGTTTTTCCATAGATGCCACAATATGTCCTTCAATCGAATGCCCATATCTATTAACCCAAGGTCTTATCCAACTAAATTTTCCGCGCACACCAGAATCACTAGCATAGCCAATGCCTACGCCAAACGAATCTGCAGTTCGCCTTTGTAATATAACATCTAAAGGAACTTCTAGATCCTTATTTGTCTGATTAATATTTGGAAAAACATTTGATGAAGAAAAATACCCTGTATCATTAATCGCGCTATTAAATTGATTTATATCGTTGGTATCAAAATAATCACCTGTTTTAAACTTTGCAAGCGGTTTGATAAGGTTATTAGCGTCTATTTTATGTGCAAAGTGAATCTGTCCAAATTTGTATCTAGGGCCACTATCAAACCAAAGATAAATGCTCGCACTCGCACTTTTTTTTGTCACCTCAACGATTGACCTTTTAAAATGTGCTTTAAAATAACCATAACGCTGTGCAAGTTTAGATAAGGATGCTTTAGCTTCTTCATATTTTTCGCTATCAAGAGGGTCGTTTTTTTTGATAATAAATTTATCTAGTAATGCTAAAAAATGCTTATCATCTTTCGCTGCACCAATAATTTTTATATAAAGCTCTTTTATTATCACTCGAGGACCCAGATTAATTGTAATAGAAACGACTTGATGTCGTTCATCTTTGGCATTGCTTGCCACAACATCTTTAATCACTTTGATTGCAATACTCGACTGATAATAACCTACTGCGTTGAGTGCATGAATTGTCTGTTTCTTAACTTCATTTAAATATCCCACGGTATTTACATTTTTCGGGGGTATTAACCCAGATAAAGTGAGCTCAACATTATCCGCGGCAATTGGGATAATTTCATTTATTTTATAGGTGACGCTAGCATATACATCCTTAATAAATATAATTGACAACAGTAAAATAATACTTGATAGTACCTTCATGAGCGTAATATCTATCTTTTTTTAAATAATAAAGATTGAAAATCATTCTTAGCCAACGGCTTATAAATATAAAACCCTTGAAATTGAGAACAACCAAAACGACAAAGCATTTCTAATTGTTCTTTTTTTTCAACACCCTCTGCGACTGTATTTAATTTTAATTTTTTTGACATGCTAATAATTGCAGACACAATAATTTGTTGTTTTTTACTCTCTAACACGTTTTTTAGAAATGACCGATCTATTTTAATCGTTGTGACTGGGAGCATATTTAAATATGAAAAAGATGAATAGCCAATGCCAAAGTCATCAATAGCAAACTGGATCCCTAAATCCCTTAACATGTGCATTTTTTCGATGATCAGTTCGGTAGTATGTAAGAAAATAGCCTCTGTAATTTCAATTTCAATTAAATTTGCCGAAACATTAGTTTGCGTGAGTGCTTCTTTTATCGTGCTAACAAAATCCTCTTGGGCAAATTGTGTTGGACTTATATTAATAGATAATGTCGTAAAATGTTTAGGCAAGCCTTTTTTCTCCCAATAGGCCAGCTGCTCAAAAGCTGACCTGATAACCCAGTGACCAAGTTTAATAATTAATTTAGATCCTTCGGCAACTTTAATAAACTCAGAGGGATGTACCCAACCCTGCTCACTGTGGATCCAACGAGATAATGCTTCTGCGCCTACTATGTCCCCTTTTGTATTTATTCTTGCTTGGAAGAAAAGACTAAATTCGTTTTTTTCTAATGCACTCTGCATCCCTATTTCAAGATTATGCGTCTCCACAAGTTGGTTTTCGATGTTTTTGTCAAAAAAAGCTACATTTGAATTAGAGATTACTTTTGCACTTTGCATTGCCATTGAGGATTGCCTTAAAACATCCACTGACGATAACTGTTCACAAGGAAAAAATTCAACACCAAAAGTAAATGCCAAAATCATTTCCTGATCCTGAACTTTAATAAATTCTTTTAATTTATTATCAACTTTTTCAACAAGTTTTTTAATTTTTTCAATGGCAGTTGCCCTTTCTGCATCAAGATCAAGCACAATAATAACAAATTCCCCCCCTTGCAAATAAGCCACAAATTTATGATCCATATTAAATTCTTCTAATCGGCGAGCAATGATCCAAAGTAATCTGTTACCCACATTGTCCCCTTTGATATTGATCAGCGTTTCATATTGGTTACAGCCAATAATTATAATTGCACCATGTTGCTTATATTCCTTAGCGATGATAAGTTCATGGCTTAATTTAGACAGTAAATGTGTGCGATTTGGGAGTTCAGTGACATCATCAATTTGTATTTGATTATTTAGATGTTTTTGGGCTTCAATTTCTTTGCTAATATCTGTGTTTATACCAACCATTCGCATCGGATAACCTTTTTCATCCCAACTTACTATTTTTGCACGACAAAGGATCCAAATATATTTACCATTATTAGACATGATCCGATGAGTAATACGAATTTGTTCAGTACGATCTTCAAAATGAAAGTTAATATCTTGAGCTACCTTGATCAAGTCATCAGGATGGATCCGTGACTCCCAGACGTCGAGATCAGTGCCGATTTTATTTTGTTCAAGGCCAAGCATATTCGCCCAATTAATTGAATAAAAAACCTTATCGCTTTCAACATCCCAATCCCAAATACCATCGTTTACACTTTGCAATACAAAAGCAAAACGCTTTTCGTTTTTTGTTAAATTAATAAAATTTTCTTTAACATCACCCGTTACCTGTGCAAAAGCACATTGTAATACAGAAATTTCACCAAATCCATTTTGTTCTACTTCGATATGATGGTTTAAATCAGAAACTTTTATTAGGTGAGATAATCTATTAATTGGTCTAATCACTAAGTAGTTGACGATATACATAAATAAAAAAAGTGTAAACGCAAGTAACGCGATGATTTTTAAAAATGAAATTAATAATTGGTGCTTTAAACGGGCGACAGTTGTATGTAATGAATAATGAGCATAAATGATGGTGTTATAATCGCGATCTAATTTTTTCTGATGATTAAATGAATTAATGGGGGCAAAGATGACAATGTCTTTATTGTCATTAAAACTTTTTACTATCATCTCATTGTTTTTTATAGTTTCTTTAAGCATCTCAGGAGAATAAAATGGTAGAGATTGCTCGGCAAGCTTGCTTTTGTTTTTATAATCACTACTAAGTAGTAAGTGTTGATTTGGAAGAATAATCGCTATTTTATCGAGCCTAGTATTTAAAACCTTAATTGACAAAATATGTTCGGCTTGTGCTAAATCAGATTTCATTAAGGCATTTGAAATTGATACACGTAAGTTAGAAACGACAGTAGTAATTTCATTTTTTATGGTTTGAGCAATGATACTTTCATTGTGTTTATAATCTATAAAATAACGTCCTCCCATTAATAAAAAGAAGATAGCAAAAAAAACGACAGGTAGTATAAATTTTAGTGAGATTTTTTTTATATTAATCATAAAGAATCTCTTTTAGTAAGGAAGTATCAATCATATTATTATAATTTAGAGTGCTTTTTGTCAATATATCACGATAAAACATGTACTGACTCAGTGCACGAAGTTCAATTTCTATTTGTGATGGTGCGCCAGATAAGTGTACCAGTGACTTTTGTGAAGTATAAAAATAAAAATGACCTAGCATCTGTTTAAGTTTATCCTCCGATGTCTGCATTTGTTTACTCATTAGCGTAAGGCAACCGCTTTTATCGCGGTTGTAGAGTTGCTCTGCTAAATAAAATCCTGTTAATACGTCAAGCACACTTTTCCGGTTACTTTTTAATATATTGGTATGCGCGATTAATAAGTAGGTAATCGGTTGCTGCATCTGCTTAGAATTTAAAAGCTCAATAGCACCATCATTTATTAGTGTTTGCTTTACTGGATCAGTAACAATTACAGCATTAAGTTTGCCTTGTTTAAAGGCATTTATAATTGCATTTTGGCTTATTTCAAACGCGTTGGTGCGGTTAAAATATTTAGGATGTTTTTGGATGAAATTGCTAAACACTAGCACCCCTGACGCATTTCTTTCAAATCCAATTTTTGAATTTTTAAGCATCTCTACATTTTTAATATAAGGCGCAACGACAAGCCCATCTCCGCCAATAGATTTATCTATCACTGAAATTATTTTGAAATCAATTGATTGACTTAACATGGTAATGGCTTGATCCATCGACAAAAAAGCAAGATCTATTTTGCCTGCCTGAAACGCTTGCATTGTGCTTGTTGATGATGGAAAATCATATAAAGTTTCAACATTTGAAAAAAAATGATGTTCACTGGCGAGATGAATGAATGCAGAGTACGGGCGATTAGAGTAACCGACTCGTATCTTTTTAGCTGGATGATTACAACTTGCTAGCGTGACTAACAAGGTAATAAGAATAAAAAATCGTCCGTTCAATAAAAAATTCATATGCCAAACTATCGCCAAGTAAAGAGAGTAAGCATCATGACAAAATAACCTCTAAAAAACTTTAAATTCAGCGCTAATTATAAATAAAATCAAAATGCCCAAAAAAGATGCAAGTAATCAGACAGTTGCAAGGGAAATAACACCGCAACAGAAAGCTGAATGTCTCTTCATTCAATCAAAATTATCTGTTAGAAAATAAGCAACGTTAAGCAACAAAAAAATGTTATGGCCTACCTTACCAGCCAAACAACCCACAATCCACAATGAGTCATTAAATAATTACGTGCACTATAGCAAAATTACTCCAAAAGACAAAATAAATATGTGAAATGAGTCATAAACACAGGGTAGGATAATATTGCTTTTGACGTGTAAATGTGCACGTGCTCAAATGATTTAACACACTAATCACGTATAAATTCTTAAATATGACATTTTTTAAAGCAATTGAAAAGATTAAAGTTAACCATTCAGATACTAATAAACACAATGATCTGACTGGTTTTGTTTTTTTAACCATGTCAGCAGTTATACACCCATCACACCGAAAGATACTCGCTTCAGTACACCTAAATGATTCATGTTCAAGGCGCAATGCACCCTTGGGTAGGGTTAAAAAAAGACTTTAACCCTTTATTGTTATTCACTTTTTGAGTATTGCAACGCAAAAGATGATATACTCAGTTGTCCCCAAAGACCGAGTTTTAAATGCTTATATCAAACCCTTCGCCAAGATCAAAGTTAACCCATTTGGGCAAGGTTTTTAGCCTTTAAGTTGTTGATTCATATAGAACTCAAAACTCTATTTTAGCTTAAATCAAAATTGGCAAAGGTATTGTTATTGATTTTGGCAAGGGAATAACCATTCTCTTCAATCAATGCCTTGCCCCTAAGCTTTTAAATTTTCGCTGAAACCTGCATCTTTAGGTGTGATGGGTATATGTGGCTAAAAAGCCTAGACTAGAAAAGTATTCAAATCTTTGCTGGATCACAGATAGATTGGTTAAGCACTCATCGAAAATTTCAAAGTGGAATACCGACAAGACAGTCAATAGTCCGTATTATATCTCTAAATCACTGGGCATAGAAAAAGTCAGCTCTTGGGTTTTATACCCATGTTAGATTTAGAGAGGATGAATGCTAAATTTATGTACTTTTAGAAGTGCTTTATTAACTCTGATTGAAGAAAATTCTTTTCAATACAGAGTCGCGGGAAAAATGAAAAAATACCAATTGGATCAAAATTCAGATCTGAGATATTGTGTGGTTAACATTGAAGCAATGCATGATCCCGCCCTGTTCATAAACGTGCAACGTAAATTGAATTTTTAAGGTAATTAAATAATCAATTATCAAAAAAATGTATGAAACCTTATCGCACTACACGCATGTAGCGTAAAGATACAACATCAGCAAAACAAATTTTACCGAGGTACTCGACATTAAGTCATTAAAATAAAGACTTTAATACTGAACTTGTAAGTAAATCTAAATTTTCAACAGCCTAGCTTGTAGCAAGGCTCGTTTTTATGAAAAGAAAGCACCGTGACACCACAAAATTCAAATATAGAATAACCATTCGATAATTAAAATTTTTAATTAATATATACCGACAACGGATCACCACAACTAGTCGTTGATAGTTCGACTGTTGTGCTTTGAGCTGACATCCATGCCAACAGAGTGCGTTGCATATTTATCTTAGATGACTACAAATTTGAGAGACTGTCAAATTGACAAAATTGACAAAATTGTAATAACTATGTAATATTTTGAAAATTTGATAAAATTTTTAATAAGATATATCTAAAAAAATAAAGAGGAGTGATTTATGTCTACAAAAAACGCAATTTTGCATTTGCCAGGTCAAGATCCAATAGAATTACCAATCTTAAAAGGCACTGATGGTAACGATGTCATTGATATTAGAAAACTAGGCGCATCGGGGTATTTCACTCATGATCCAGGTTTTACATCCACATCGTCATGTACATCTGCAATTACTTTTATTGACGGTAATAAAGGCATCCTACAACACAGAGGATACTCTATCGAGGATCTCGCTACGCACTCTAATTTTCTTGATGTTTGTTTCTTGTTATTAGATGGTTACCTGCCAAGTAAAGAAGAAAGTGAAGCTTTTCATAACACTGTTATAAACCATACAATGCTACATGAACAACTTGTTAAGTTCTATTTAGGCTTCCGTCGTGATTCACACCCAATGGCAATTATGTGCGGTGTAGCAGGCGCGTTAGCAGCTTTTTATCATAGTGCAATGGATATAAATAACAAAAATCATCGTGAAATAGCGGCCTTTCGTTTACTTTCTAAAATGCCAACACTCGCGGCAATGAGTTACAAATACACGCTTGGGCAACCCTTCATGTACCCTAAAAATAACCTTTCTTATGCAGGTAATTTTTTACAAATGATGTTCGCCAACCCCTGTGAAAAATACATTGTTAATCCAGTGCTGGAAAATGCAATGGATAAGATTTTTATTTTACATGCAGATCATGAACAAAATGCATCAACGTCTACCGTTCGTTTAGCTGGCTCATCTGGTGCAAATCCATTTGCCTGTATCGCAGCTGGTATTGCCTCGCTTTGGGGTCCTGCCCATGGTGGTGCAAATGAAGCATGTTTAAATATGCTAATTAAAATAGAGCATATTGATAACATCCCTAAATATATCGCAAAAGCAAAAGATAAAGATGATCCGTTTCGGTTAATGGGTTTTGGCCATCGTGTATATAAAAACCGTGATCCACGAGCTACTGTCATGCGTAATATATGCCATCAAGTACTTAAAGAGCTTAATATAAAAGATCCCTTATTAGATATTGCGATGGAACTAGAGAAAATTGCTCTTTCAGATCCGTATTTCATCGAGAAAAAACTCTATCCAAATGTTGATTTTTATTCGGGGATAGTCCTTCGTGCAATGGGGATCCCACGTTCAATGTTCACGGTTATTTTTGCTATCTCACGAACAGTTGGTTGGATCTCACATTGGAAAGAAATGATAGGTCAGCCAGAACTAAAAATTGGTCGTCCTCGTCAGCTTTATGTTGGGAAAACTAATTTAACCTTTCCAAGCAATTATAAACAATAATAATCTGATCCACTGATCCACTGATCCAC
>JAGLDN010000113.1 GCA_023145575.1 Psychromonas sp. | reverse complement strand
GATATTTTATGATTATCGCAAAACCGCAAACAGATCCAACTTTAGAATGGTTCTTATCACACTGTCACTCTCACAAATATCCTGCTAAAAGTGTACTTATTCATGCTGGTGAAAAAGCGGATACCCTTTACTTTATCGTTAAAGGATCTGTAGCAGTAATTATTAAAGATGAAGATGGTAAAGAGATGATTTTATCTTACCTTAATCAAGATGATTTCATTGGTGAGCTTGCTTTGTTCGACAAAACAGAAAACCCTGTTCGTAGTGCATCTATAAAAGCAAAAACATCTTGCGAAGTTGCTGAGATTTCTTACAAGAAATTCTTACAGTTAATTACGATTAATCCTGAAATATTAATGCGTCTAAGTAGCCAAATGGCAAATCGTTTACAAGTTACCAGTGAAAAAGTAGGTAATTTAGCATTTTTAGATGTAACAGGTCGCATTGCAAACACATTGCTTGATCTTGCTAAGCAACCAGATGCGATGACACACCCAGATGGTATGCAAATCAAAATTACTCGCCAAGAAATTGGTCAGATTGTAGGTTGTTCTCGTGAAACAGTCGGTCGAATTTTGAAGATGCTTGAAGAGCAAGGTTTGATTTCTGCACACGGCAAAACAATTGTTGTTTACGGCACTCGCTAATCAGCTTGTTGCTAGTAAAAACAGAAAAATTGAAACCGCTTAGTTGCGGTTTTTTATTGCCTAAAATAAATTTCAGGCAATAAAAAAGTGAACTATCTAAGTTCACTTTTTGGGCTTTGTTTCTTACTAAAGAACGTTTTTTTAATGCCATCACTATAAACAAATAACTTTCTACTTTTACCCTTCGCGATAATCTTTGATTTACCTGACTACACTTGAACAATAAAACCTGTTTAACTTATGATCGACTATCACGTTGGGAGAAAGTGGTAACAAAGCGCCAATTTTGGCAAAATGTGTTATTTCAAAAAATAAACACCTAAATATTGCTATCACTTTCTGAAAACTGATATGAAGTAAAAATATTAAATCCTCCACGTTAAGTTAACTATCAAAAAGATCTATCCCTAATGCCCGTTGGCGATGAGTGTCTTTAAAAAAACAACTCCTATTTGGAAATAAATCTCACTAAAAACTGCTTTGAATTAATGTTAAATCCTCCACTAAGTTTAAAGATTAACAACACATAAATAATATTGGCAAGGTCACTTTCAAAGTGGATGGAGTTGCAATTGCGAACTTCCTTAATATGCCAAAATCACATCAAAATAAAACCGCGATTTATGATTATTTATTGCGTCAGCTTGTAAAAATATCCTCCGCTTTCTTGTTAATTCAAATTAAGTATATGCCTAACTTTTAGCTTTGCCAGTTTTTTTGAAAAAAAAGTGAAATATTTTTTATCATCATCACATTTATTTATTTAAATCGTATGGCGTGACCTGATAAACGCAGTAATTTAGCCAGTTGCTATACAATAAATTGCCATGGCTACGCCACTTAGCGCGAGGCATTTCATTCTCATCATCATTAGGATAATAGTTAATAGGTAATTCTGGCTCAAGATCTTCATCTAAATCTCGTAAGTATTCATTATTTAATGTGTTCGCATCATACTCAGGGTGTCCTGTCACAAATACTTGTCGACAATCAGGGCTAGCAGCCAAATAAACCCCCGCATCAGGGGC
>JAGLDN010000112.1 GCA_023145575.1 Psychromonas sp. | reverse complement strand
GATGATTAACTGCGTTAATCATCAAAGGTCGAATTAAAATAAAGACTTTAATTCCGAAGTGTTTATTCTACATAGATATTTTAAAACAACACAGCTTGGTACTAGTTTCCTTGCCCTGCGAGGCACAAGCTGGAAAACCAAGACTGCGTTACAATAATCGAAAAGTGAATAACAATTACCTAATATTGTGCCTTGTTCTGATCATCGAGTTTGATCTGACAAAGCATTTTTACGTCAAATGGGTATAGAGGCAAGCCATTGATTGAAGAGAATGGTTATTCCCTTGCCCAAATCAATAACACCTTTAAAACGCGCCCTTTGGGGACAACTGAGTAAATAATCTTATGCGTTGCAATACTCAAAAGTGAATACTATAAAGGGTTAAAGTCGTTTTTTTAACCCTACCGAAGGGAGCATTGCGCTTTGAACATGAATCACTCCGGTGTCCTGAAATGAAGTTCTTCAGGCGTGATGGGTATATACTCCTGTGACGTAAAGGTGTAATGTCCGCCATTAACTCGAATTTCTGCTCAAGGCACAACATATCACCCAGCAAATATTAGCACAGTTAATCGTAGACAGGCCGCATATTGCCCCTTGTCGTGTCTATCGAGCTTGTGCCAGATAAAACATTTTACGTCACATGGGTTAATCAATGATTAACGAAGTTATCCGTTGATAGACTGTTGTTTTGCCCTACTTTGATTATCGGGATCGTGTCTGATGTCGCATTTTTATAGCCTGCTGAGTAAATACATATGCTAATAAATCTTTCAAAAATATCATTTCAACAATACCTTCGCCTATTTTGATTTAAGCTCAAAATAGCGATTCCGTTCTTTATGAATCAATAATTTACAGGCTGAAAATCTTGCGAGAATGGGTTAATCTTCATTTTTGCGAAGGTATTGTTAAAAGATCTTCATTAATTTGCTTAGTGATATTTCATTTTTGACATTGATTTCCAAAAAAATAAACAATAACATGCGTGATTATATTTTAAGGCGTTACAAATATAGGTATACTTCCCTTTACTAATTTATTTATTATTTTCTTATTATAGGCGCATCCATGACAGATCAAAGCTATCAATTATTACGCATTATTATTATCGATAGTTTTTGGAAGGGGCAAGTCAATGAACTTGATTTGTCAGGACATACTCAATTCGAAGGCACCAATGGTGCGGGGAAAACATCGTTGATGCGTTTGCTGCCTTTATTTTATGGCATGCGCCCCAGTGAGATTGTCAGTAAGGTTGATCAAGCACTTAACTTTGTTGATTTTTACCTGCCGCGTGATTCTAGCCTGCTTGTCTATGAATATAAACGCCCCTATGGGCAAACTTGTTTGGTGCTTGCCAAAAGTGATGGGCGGGGTGTGCATTTTAAATTTATTGATGGCGCTTATCATAGTGAACGTTTTATTGGTGAGGATAAAAAAACTTTTTCAATCAATGAAGTTGAACGCTTGTATCGTTATGATAACCGTCATTGTTCAGGTTATTTAGGTGCAGATAAATATTGTCAAATCATTCAAAACTTGCGTGGTGGGCGAAAACTCAAAGAGGTACGTGATCTGCAAAAGCAATATTCATTTTGCTATACCCCAATGCCGCATATTGATAAAGTGATCAATGGCGCCTTAGAAAAAAATCTAGATTTTGATGCGGTTAAACGCATGTTAGTGGGCATTTCAAGTGATAAACTTGCACGTAATACAATAGGTGAAAAAGAGCATGTGTCACTCAAGAAAGACGATATTAGCCGTTGGCTTGCAGATCTTCAAGCGTGTCGGATGATCCAAAAACTTTCCCCTAAAATTGTGTTATGGCAGGATGATTTTAATACCCTTGATAGTTGGATTGTTAAATTACAGCATCTTTATGCACATGCAATATCTCATCAAACGTTATTAAATGCGCAACAAGCCATAAATAAAGAATTAAAAGTATCTGCACGTAAAAAGATCAATGAATTAAGCGATGAAGTCGAAAAAACGAAGGGTAATCTAACCGCTGAAATTAACAAATTGAATACAAATATTGAGGCAAATCAAAGCAGAATTGATTCTCTTGCTACTCGAAAACTCAAATATGAAGATCAAGATGCTGCGCTATTTCAAATTAAAGCGGATCAAGCGCCTAATATTCAGCGGCAACTCGATGAAGTGAATGAGATTATTGCGGCTTTTAACGGAAATATTGCCAGAGTTACGAGCAAATTTGAAAAATTGATCTCTGCTCTAGAGCTTCAAAATCTGAAGGATATTGCCAAAAATAAAGATCAAATGTCGCAAATAAAAGACAGCGCACATCTTGAATTAGAAACGATTAACGATACATATCAAAAGCAGCAAGATGCGTTAAATAGCCAATTGGATGATAGCCGTTTATCGCTTAAACTAAAATTACTAAATATTAGCAATGAACTTGAAAAATGTGTGGCAAAACAAAAGGATCCTATTTTACCCAAGGCTTTGATAGATTCGCTAGAAGAAAACCAATTGCTTTTACAAGAAACACAAGAAATGCAAAATCAGTTTTTAAAAAATTTGGGGAGTCAAGAGAAGACGTTGTATATTCTTGAAAAACAACGAGATCAATGGCTTGACAAAAGAAAGCAAGAAAATAGCTATCTTGATAAGCTAAATCAGCAGTGTGTTGATATAGAATCTCTACTTTTACCAATCAATGGCTCATTACATCAGTTTTTGGCTAATTGTGAACAGGCAGTGGGCTGGAAAGAAAATATCGGCCGTCTTTTATCAACGGATCAATTAAATCGCATTGATCTTTTACCGCGTTGGAAAACAGCGAGTGCTGAGCACCATGACAATATTTATGGATTACAGATTGAAGTTGAACAATTAATCAACAGTGATTTGCAATTAAGTAAATCACAATTAAGTGAAAAGTTGAATGCGCTAGATGAAAAACGTGACCGTCAAAAACAAAGTATTGAACACATAGATACACAATTAGGCGTTTTTAATAAAGACATTACTGGGCAAACAGAAAGTATTACAATAATTAAACAAGAATTAAAACAAAATGAACTGAAATTAGTTCAGTTTACAATTCAAAAACGAAAATTAGCGGATCAAAAACAGCGGGCTACCCATGAATTAAAAACTGAAATTGAAGTTAGCATTAAAAAGCTAAATGCTGACAATCAGTATCAACAAAAGAAATTGATAGTGTTGAAAGAATCGGCACCTAAGCAAAAGAGTGAACTCAATAAGGTAATGCTTGAACAACGCATAGTCATTGAATCTGATCGCGACAATAAGTTAGATAAATTAGCAACGTTGTTAAATGAAATTGAACTGAGTGCGAAAACTCGCTTAAATGATCACCGCCAACAAAAAAATAAATCGTTAGAGGAGTTTGATCCTGATGGCGAAGTTGATAAACGAAGTAAAGAGGCTCTCAAATTAACCTCGGATCTAAAAGAATGTGCGGGCTGGGCGAATCAAGCTAAGGAATATAGGGCGTTTATGGAAACATCTTATAGTAAGCATGATAATTTAGTTGAAGCTACACAAAATAAACAGATGGATCTGCGCAGTTTACAAAACAACCTTGATGATTTTACTGAAAGTAAAAAACTAGAAATTAGTCAGCAAACTAAAAACTTAAAAAAAATGAGTGAAAAAATCCAACATACTGAAGATTTATTGTTTGATTTTTCAAGTATGCTAAAAGAATGCGATCATCATGGTATCGCTGCGCTTACTGATAAAAATGAAGTGAATAATGATGCCGAGTTAACCATTAGTTTTTGTCGCGATTGGCTATCTAATTTTACGGAGATCCATAAACGCCTACAAAAACAAATAAATGATTTTAAAGATACCTTTAGCAAAAATCATACGCACAGTGAGCTGTTTGAAAACTGGGAAAAATTGATAATAGAAAACAATACTTTTGTTGGCGCTAAAAAGATATTTAAATACCAAAAACCACTGCAAGATTTGCTCAGCAGTGCGGTACAAAAACAGAAAAATACTTACCAACTAGTGACGGTTAATGCCAATATTATCAATGAGTTTTATCAGCATATTGAGAATTTTGGCAGGACAATTAAAAACATTGGAAAACATCTTTCAAAAAGTGTAACTTCTATTGCGAATTTTGAAGCCCTGGCAGATATCAATGTTTATACTGTCATGAAGCAAGAAGAGTTAGATTACTGGGGACCTTTGCAACAATTTGCTAAATTATTTGAAAAACACAAAGATGATTTGCGAGAGGGTATTGGCAAGATCCCAGATGATTTACTTTATGCTATGCAAAAACTGTCGACCTATTTACCGAGTGAGGGATTTACTTTAGCACTTGAAAGTTTATTTGATATTGAATTTACAATCACTGAAAAAGGGCAGTTAAAATACGCAAGAAATGCAAGACAACTTAAAAAAATCAGCTCAACTGGGCTTTCATATTTAGCCATGTTGTCATTGTTTTCAGGCCTGCTTGTTATGTTGCGTGGCTCTGAAGGGGATAATACTAATATTATATTGCCGGTTGATGAGCTTGGTGAGCTTGCGGCTGAAAATATTGATTTATTATTAAAGATGTTTTCTAAGCATAATATTTCAATGTTATCGGCCGCACCATCAACGAATAGGCATATTCTCTCGCTTTATGATAAGTATTATCAATTGAAAGATAACAAAATATATCATGCGAAAATACAAGGATCACGTCTTGATAAATTAATGGCAAGGCGAAACAAGGAAATACCGCCCTGCGAAGGAGTGCTAAGTCATGTTTAAATCAACCGTCCAAGCACTGTTAACGGGTGAGATCATATGCGCCACAGCGCACCCTGATCTGTTTGAATTTTTAGATATTAACGATAACAATGTACGCGTTGCTGATTTTTTAAGTAACCTTGATCGTAATTTAACCTATCTTGATTCAGCGGATGCTTATTACAGCACATTTCGAACTGTTGATGAAACTAACCGCTCTGAATTGACGTTACTCTTTAACGATGTTCGCAGTAATTTTAGACCACTCGTGGAATTTCTTGAGTTGTTACTCACTGCAACACAAACAGATTTACCTTTGCGTGGTAAATCTAATCTCAATATTAATGCATTGTTTGATCCCTTTGAACACGATCATACATTACGAGAGCAGTTACGTTATTTAACATCTATAAAACCATTTAAAACCAATAAATTAGAAAGCAGAGACCAGCTTGTTTTTGTGTTTCATAAATTAGAAGAAATGCAATATTTAGTGCGCAAAAATACAGGAAGTAGCCATTATTATGCAACTGCACGCTTTGATATTATTTATCTACTCATTGAATTTTTAAATGATTCGGAATTGGTTGATATGCCAATAACTGATGAGCAAGAGCAAGAAGAGTTAGTTTTTTAATGGCATTATATGATACACAACAAGTCACTGATCTACTAAAACAATTCGGCGCAAATGCTCCCTTGTTAGCGGATGCTTTTATTAATGGCTCTGTATCAAGTGATGATATTAGCCAATTAAAAATGTTACATAAAAAAGGGCTGTTACGCCCAAATGATGCTCCAGGGGAATATCGGGTTGCATCAGAAGTAAATCGCATGTTAAATCGCTTAATGTGCAAACAAAGTAGTTATCTTCAGTTAACAGACATGGGTAAAGTGATTGATAGCGTTAATAATAGTGTTGCTGATCATCAATTATCGATTAAAAATAATCAGCATGATGATGCAAACTATTATTTAGAGCAAATTGACGATCTATTATATCAAGCGACCGACAGTTTAAATGTCAGTCTTGACACCATGCACTCTTTTATTTCTAGCAAGTTTGGCTTTGTCGCGACATTAAGCGCGAAAATAAGAGAAAATGAAAAAATGCTAAATTACGCACAAAAGCTGCTTACAGAGTTACAACAAATTGATCCAGAATCTTGTTATGAATGGACAAACTGGCCATGCTCAAGTGATTTTTCACGTAAAATAAGTGGCTTTATTTATTGGTTTAATCAAGCATTACCGCGCTTGCGTTTTATTATTGATAATATGCGACTGAGTTTATTTCGATTACGATGCGATGAAAAACAAGCGAATTTACTGCGTAAGATGGCGCGTTATTTACATTCTCACCCTGAATTTGAATTAAGCGATGCGCTGTTTAATAATGAAAACTTGCCTTCAACCTTAAAATTTTCGCCGCCGTTACAGCTCAAAACCTATGTTGATCTTTACAATACAGCGAATGACTCAGCATTGATTGATATTATACAAAGCCTGCGCACACAAAAGAAACCAAGTAGCATTGCGACACGCGAAGTCAGTGAGGTTGACATCATTGAAACCGAACGCATTGACGTGAAACATGACTTTTTTGAAGATGAAACGCAACGTTTATTTGAACAAGTTATTATTGATGGACATGCCATATCGGCCATTAATTTCATGGAAATGTCGTTATCACGTTGGGGTGATCATGAACATATAATCGATCCAATACAATGGGTAGAGCTGGTGTTTAGTAGTTATTGCAAACTCACGCATGATCAACAATCTTTTATTCAAATCAAGCCAAAGGCGGTATTACTTGAGGGGACAACGGCAAATTACATTTACAGTGATATTGTGATCAAGGTGTAGTAATGAAACGTCGTCTTTATAATTTTTGCCAAGACAATTTTAAAGTAATTAAATCAGGAAAAATTGCCTATAAAGCCTTAGCCAAGCAGTTATTTAATGAATATAATTTTGGTAAACTGGACGCGGGGAAATTGCATTTTAACGAGCAAGATATTGAACAGTTAGTCAAAACAATTAAATCTCAAACCGATGGTCTGCATTTATTTCGGGACACATTCACCGAAATGAAAAATAGAATTAATGTTGCTAAACTGAACATTAATGAAAAGCAAAATAGTATCAGCATTAATAAAGAATATGTTTTATTGAATAGCTTAAAAAGCATTAATATAAACCAGCAACAATGTCCAATAGTCAGCATGCGTTCACTGGGAGTTAATGTGGCAATTGATGAAATAAAATCAATCGAGCATAGTCATCTGATCATGGTTGAAAATCTTATCATCATGGCATATTTAACAAAACTTGATTTACCTCATGAATTAGACAATGCACTTTGGCTATACCGTGGAGATATAAAAGATGAGAATAACACGGGCGCAGCTTATGATGTTTTTCGACAATACAAACAAAAAATTGAACTGATCTGTTTTTCAGATCTTGACCCGCAAGGCATCATTATCGCCTTAGGATCTGGTGCAGATTTGTGGTTAACCGTGAATGATCCACACAGTAAAAGCTTGCCTAAGGGGATCGACAATGATTTTTATAAACAAGATAAGGCTTGCAAGTCTTTATCGCGGCGTAATGATTTGCCGAAATCGTGCCAACGCGCCTTTGATAATATGTGCGTTACAAAAAAAACAATAAAACAAGAGCATATGGTGAGTGAGCAATTCGAACTGGGGTGCTTTAGCCTTATATCAGCAAAAGTTTAGAAAAATTGAGATGTCCACAAATGACTGTTAATTTATGGCTGCTTTCGCGCACAATTTGTTGCTTTACCTTTGACCTCTACGTCACATGGCTTTATATACGTGCTACTTTAAGTACGTGCTAGTTCAAGATGGCAAGTCAGCGAGGAAAATCGTGTCAAAATACTCGAATTAAAATAAAGACTTTAATTTCTAACTTGTTACTCTAATTTGAAATTTTTTAACTTTGTTGATTGGTGCAAGTGTCCTCGCCATGTGGTCGTAGCTTGGTTTATTATGAAAACAAGGCAATCGTGTGTTATAACAATCGAAAAATGATTAGCTTGGCTGATCCTTGAACGGTGATCTGTTGTGCCTTGACCTGATATCCGTGCTAATGGCAGACATTGCACCTTGAAGGAACATGAGCAAGGTCCATTTATCGTTAAGTCTAAGATTTGGCATTAAATCGTCTATGGGTATTTATAGACATCAATATACCAAACCCAGCAAGCAAGGTAACAATGGAAGAGCCGCCGTAGCTGACCAACGCAAGTGGTATGCCCACAACGGGCAATAGGCCGCTGACCATACCAATGTTTACAAAAATATAAACAAAAAAGGTAAGTGTGATACTTCCTGCGACTAATTTTGTAAATGAATCCTGCGCTTTATTTGCTATCCATAGTCCCCGAGATATAATAAATAAATAAATAAAAAGTAAAGTGATAATGCCTATAAATCCAAATTCTTCTGAAAAAACAGAAAAAATAAAGTCCGTATGAGGTTCGGGGAGAAACTCTAGTTGTGATTGTGTTCCACCAAACATACCTTTACCAAATAATCCGCCAGATCCAATGGCTATTTTAGATTGAATAATATGATATCCAGCACCGTAGGGATCTAACTGGGGGTTAAAAAGCGTTAGTACTCGCAGGCGTTGATAATCGTGCATGAGGTAGTACCACAATATTGGTATAAAAGAAAAGACAGCGATGAGGGAGGAGCCAATGTAAAGCCAACTCACACCAGAAAAAAAGAGGACAAAAATACCTGATGCGAAAACTAATATTGCGGTGCCTAAATCTGGTTGTAGTGCAATTAATAATGTTGGAATGATGATCAAACATATTGCTACCATGATTTTTTTAAACGATGGAGGCAAGGTACATTGGCTTATATAATAAGCAATCATAAATGGCATAATGAGTTTCATTATTTCTGCGGGTTGAAACTTTGTAAATCCAAGGTCAATCCAACGCTGAGCACCTTTTCCAGTATGCCCAATGATTAAAACGGCAATGAGTAACAATACAGACATGCCGAAAACATAGGGGGCCCAGCGAAAATAGAAATCGGGTGGTAATTGTGCAACAAGGAACATAACAACCAGAGCAAAACTAACACGGATCAGTTGCTTGAACACAAGCGCATTGCCGCCAACACTATAGAGCACGGTACAACTGATCGCTATCAACATAAAAATGCCAATCAGCAGAAAAGGATCGATGTGCAAACGAATAAAGAGACTTTTATGTCTTGTTTTATTTATCATGTTTAAAGCCTGTTAATGAAAAGACGTTTTTTTATTTTTATTATTAAAGTACTCATCAAGTATTTTGCGCACCATTGGCGCGGCTTTACTACTGCCACCCCCTGCATTTTCAAGAATGACTGTAACGGCTATTTCTGGATTTTCATAAGGCGCAAATGCAACAAAAAGCGCATTGTCTTTGCGGTGCAATAATACTTTATATTTGGTAAAATGCTGACCTTCTTTGATAGCTACAACTTGTGCAGTACCTGATTTTCCAGCAACAGTGTAATAGGCGGTTCTAAATGCTCGAAACCCAGTCCCTGTTGGTGAGCTTACTACTGCATACATTCCTTTAAGTACAATGTTCCAGTAGTTTTTATTTTTAAGGATAATCGATGGGTAGTCTTCTGGGGGAAGGGGAAGTGAACCGTTTCTAGAAAGCACTGATTGAAGAATTGTCGGTTTGACAACTTTCCCATGTGTTGCTAAAGCTGCTGTTGCTTTGGTTAATTGTATTGGTGTAACGGTCCAATAGCCTTGGCCGATGCCTATTGAAACTGTATCTCCATCGTACCAGGGTTTTTTAAAACGAGCGTTTTTCCAATCACGAGATGGCATTATTGAATAGCTTTCTTCATTTAAATCTATGCCAGAGTATTTACCAAATCCAAATTTTTCCATGAAGGGATTGATGCGATCAATACCTATCTGGTAGGCGGCTTTATAGAAAAAAGTATCACAGCTTTGTTTTATTGCCTGGAAAACATCAACATGGGTACCATGACCCCACTGTTTCCAATCTCTAAAGCGACGCTTGGATCCAGGAACTATCCACCAACCAGGATCATTTATGGTGGTATGTTCGGTGATAACTCCTGTATTTAAGGCAAGCAATGCCATTTCAGGTTTGATGGTTGATGCAGGGGCATAGCGCCCTTGTGTTGCACGATTGAGAAGGGGGCGATCACGCGATTGTAATAGTTTGTCATATTGTTTGATAGTCATGCCTTGAACGAATAAATTTGGATCATAACTTGGATTTGATAATAATGTCAAAACGGCTCCTGTGTTAACATTGATCACCACAATACTTCCTCGTTGGTTTCTCAATAGTTGTTGTGCTTTTAATTGCAATCGTAGATCGATGTTTAATTTGATGTCTTTGCCTGGTGTAGGTGGTGTATAAGACAATGTTCTAATTACTTTTCCCCAACTATTAACTTCTACTTGTTGCTGACCAGGTTCACCATGAAGCAGTGATTCATAATATTTTTCAATACCTCGCTTGCCAATGTAATTAGTGCCTCGGTAGCGCCTTTGCTCGCCATTTTTTTCAATCCTTTGTTTGTCTTTAGCATTCATTTTACTAACATAACCTAATACATGTGTAAAGGTATCACCGAAACGGTAGTAACGCTGTAAATCAGCTTGAATTGAAAAACCTTTAAAATGATGTCGGTTAGCAGTAAATACAGCAACATCTTTTTGACTCAGTGCTGTGCGTATGGTGATGGATTTAAATGATTTCGAGCGATAGTTATTTTTTTTAAAAGTATTTAATTCCAGATCGGTGAGCGAGAGTAATTTAGTCAGAGCCTTTAACTCATTTTTTAGGTTACTTGCCTTTTTTACGACTACTTTTAGGCTATACACTGACTTATTTTCCGCAAGGATAATACCATTGGTATCATAAATTAAACCGCGAGTTGGCGGGATGGGCTCAACTTTAATGCGGTTCTCATTTGATCGGGTTTTATATTTTTTATATGAGGTTACCTGCAAAAAGTACATATTGCTAATTAAGGCGCTAATGGCGATTGAAATTAATAAAAATATGACCAACACCCTACGCGTAAATAACGCGGCTTCGGCGGAATGATTGGCTATTTTTATGCGTTGTTTTTTCGGCAATGTTTATTCTCGATGATAAGGATGATTAATGGTCAGTGTATATGCTCGATATAAGCTTTCTGCAACAATAATTCTAACAAGTGGATGAGGGAGTGTTAATGCAGAGAGCGACCAACGCTGCTCTGATCGAGTAATGCATTGAGGAGCTAATCCCTCAGGCCCGCCGATTAACAAACTGATATTGTACCCATCCAATTTCCATCTTTTCATTGTTTGAGCTAGTTTTGTAGTGCTCCATGTTTTTCCTGTGACGTCAAGGCTAATAATTTTATTATGTGGATGTATTGCGGCAAGCATTAATTCGCCTTCTTTTTTTACAATACGTTGTATGTCGGCATTTTTACAGCGTTTCCCGGCGCTAATTTCGAGTAATTCAAGTTTAAATTCATTGGGCATACGCCGAGCATATTCTTGATAACCTTTTTCAACCCAATCAGGCATTTTAGTGCCAATGGCAATTATTTGAATTTTCATTAAGGGGAGTATTCCATAGTTTTTCCAGTTGATAAAATTGACGCGTTTCATTTTGCATTACATGTAAAATGACATCTCCCAAATCAACTAAAACCCATTCGCTTGCATCAAGACCTTCTATACCAATGGCTGGGCTTCCCGCCTTTTTTGCGGTTAATGCCGTTTGCTCGGCGATTGATTGTACATGGCGTTTTGAGTTGCCTGTACAAATAATCATTGCATCCGTGACATCTGAACTGTGTGTCACATCAATAATAGTGATTTCCTTGGCTTTCATATCTGTAATTTTATCTATTAATAACGGTTTTAATTCTTTATTTCGCAAGAGATTGTTCCTTTAATTGTATTTTAATTTTAATTTTGGTTTAGATCTTGCCTAAAAGGAAAAATCAAAATAATGCATTGAAATAATACCCTAAAGTTATTTTAAAATCCAATTTGTAGAATGTCATTAGTAAATGGCATCGAGATATAAAATTAATCATAGTTGTTATCAACTTCGCAAATCTCTACGTGTAAAATTTAAATAAAAAAACTTAATGCCTAAGCATCATTTTAATCGGTGATTTAAAAAAGTCAGAAAATCGGTCCTTTTGCTTATAATGCCACAATTATTAAAAGCAACAAAAACGAACAAGTTTTAACCACATCTAACTTTTAAAAAAAAATGTATAAAAAACTTGCATTATTAATTTTTATGGCATAAAAGTTAATTTACTTGTGGGTAAAAGTGCATTTATGTGGTTTTTTTATCCTTTTAATTCTATTTAAGAGTTGTAAACGGTATGTTGCGTGGGGCAAGTTTAATTAACATTGACGGTAAAGGTAGAATTGCGATCCCAATTCGCTATCGGCAGTTATTGCTTGATTCATGTCATGGGCAATTTGTTTGTACTATTGATGTGCAGTCTCCTTGTCTATTACTTTATCCTTTGCCTGAATGGGAGTTGATTGAAAAAAAATTATGTAACCTTTCAAGTACCATTCCACAAGAACGAAAATTACAACGTTTGTTATTGGGCTATGCAAATGAAACCGAGCTTGATAAAGGCGGTCGAACGCTACTTGCACCAACGCTACGATCTCATGCCAGTTTAGATAAAAAAATAATGCTTGTCGGACAGCTTAATAAATTTGAAATTTGGGATGAAGATACATGGAGTAAACATGTTGAAGCTGATCTTAATGCGAACTTATTGTCAGAGGAAGATTTAAGCGATAATTTAAGAGGATTTTCTTTATAAATGGGTAACATCATTGGCACTAAAACAGATCAACACATTAGTGTTTTACTTAATGAAGCAGTGCTAGGGCTTGCTATAAAAAAAAATGGTATTTATGTAGATGCTACTTTTGGTCGAGGGGGACATTCTCGTCATATTTTGAAACAACTTGGCGAAAATGGACGACTTATTGCTATTGATCGTGATCCGCGTGCAATTGCTACAGCGAAAATGCTAGAGGAAGAAGATACAAGATTTAGTATTAAACATGGTTTGTTTTCGAATATAGCGACTTATATTAAAGAAATGGAACTTGCAGGAAAGGTTGATGGTATTTTGCTTGATCTTGGTGTTTCCTCTCCACAATTAGATGACGCAGAACGTGGTTTTAGTTTTATGCGTGACGGTCCGCTTGATATGCGCATGGATCCAACGACTGGCATTAGTGCTGCTCAGTGGCTTGCAAAAGCGGATGTAGATGATATTGGCTGGGTATTAAAAACATTTGGAGAAGAAAAATTTGCATATCGGATCGCACGCGCTATTGTTGCTGATCGTACTAAAACGCCATTTTTGCGGACATTTGATTTATCACAACTCATTGAGCGTCTTTGTCCTAACAGAGAAAAGAAAAAACACCCAGCAACGCGAACCTTTCAAGCGATCCGAATTTATATTAACAGTGAGCTTGATGAGATACACAAGGTGCTTGATGGTGCGCTTGAGGTGCTTGCTATTGGTGGTCAACTTTCAGTGATTAGTTTTCATTCACTCGAAGATCGTATTGTAAAGCGCTTTATTAGGAAACAAGAAAAAGGTAAGGAATTTCCCGCTGGATTGCCATTAACCGATGCACAAATGCAAGTTGGAAAAACATTGAAATCAATTGGGAAAGCATTCAAACCATCAGAGCAAGAAATTGAAGCAAATAAACGGTCGCGAAGCTCCGTTTTGCGTATTGCTAAAAAAATCGCAGAGCCAAGCATAGAGGGGGGTGGGGATGGTTAATCAAAATAACTTATTATGTTTGATCCTCGATGACTTTCGTAAACATTTATTTACTTTTATAACTTTGCTTGTGCTAGTTTGTAGTGCATTTTATAAAGTATATATCACCCACGATACGCGTTTATTAACAACCAAAAAAGATAAGTTATCTCAGCAACAAGATAACTTAAGCACTGAATGGCATAGTTTACAACTCGAAGAAAATACATTTTCTGAGCACAGTCGTGTTCGAAGGATTGCAATGAAAAACCTATCGATGATCCAACCGAATAAAAGTAATACAGTTTTGGTTGAATTAAAATGAACATGAGAAAAGTGGTTAACAAAGGGCAAGCACAAAGAGCAAAAGAATACAAGTCATTTTCTTCATGGCGCTATACTTTTGTTTCGGTTTGTATTGGATTATTTATCGTTTTGTTGCTTATCCGTTTGGCGACAATACAAATTGTTTCGCCTAAATATTTAACTCAACAGGCTGACAAACGTAGTATTCGAGTGACAAAGTCGATTGCGAGTCGTGGAAATATTGAGGATCGCTATGGTGAGCAGCTTGCGGTGAGCGTTCCTGCTTATGCGGTTTGGGTTGACCCCAAAGCCGTGTTGAAAAAAGTTGCTTTTACAAAGAAAGCGCTTGTAGATAGCCTGAAGATAAATAAAAGGACAGGGAATGGTTACTATGAAAAAGAGTACTTTGATCAATCGAAGAAATGGCCTGCTTTAGCAGAAATCCTCGGTATTAATCTTGCAAAATTAAAAAAAATAATCAGTAAACCTCATGGGCGTTTTATCTATTTGAAGCGTCAAGTGAGTGTGGATGTGGTAGATTATATTACCAAGTTGCATCTTCCTGGTATTGCTAAGAAGATTGAATCGCAACGTTACTACCCTACGGGCGAAATCAATGCTAACATTTTGGGGCTGACAAATCTTGATGGGCAAGGAATTGATGGAATTGAAAAAACCTATAATACTTATTTACAAGGGCAAACGGGTATAAAACGCGTAAGAAAAGATAGGCTGGGTAATGTTATTGATGATATTTCTGTAATTAAAAAGAAAAAAGAAGCGGGTGTTTTGCAGTTGAGTATCGATCAACGGGTGCAAGCGGTTGCTTATCATCAAATAAAAAAAGCGGTAGAAATGAATCGGGCTACTTCGGGCTCAATCGTGGTGATAAATGTTCATACAGGCGAGGTTTTTGCAATGGCAAATTACCCTTCTTTTAATCCAAATGATCGTTCACAATATCAAGCATATAAACTACGAAACCGAGCAATTACAGATTCATTTGAGCCAGGATCAACGGTGAAACCCTTAGTCATGACGAGTGCATTACTTAATACAAAAGTCACACCAGATGAAATTATTGATACATCGCCTGGTTGGATAAATGTTGGTGGGCGTCGCGTTCGAGATGGATCTAACTTGGGCAAAATTGATCTTGCGACTATTTTACAAAAATCAAGTAATGTTGGTATAAGTAAAATTTCCCTTCGTTTAAAGCCTGATCAATTAGAGCAAACTTTTTCAGATCTAGGTTTAGGCAATGATACGGGGATTAACTTAATTGGTGAAAGTGCCGGCACAGTACCGCATCGTAATCATTGGTCTCCATTTGAGTTGGCTACCATGTCATTTGGGTATGGGATAACCACGACTACATTGCAACTTGCCAAAGCGTATGCCATTTTAGCCAATGGTGGAATCTCATACCCGCTCACCATTTTAAAGCAATCTAGTCAACCTGATGGTCGGCGTGTTATCCCACAGCATGTTGCCAGAGAAGTTGTCAGCATGATGGAAGGTGTGAGTAAAAAAGGAGGAACAGCGCCTGCTGCAAAAGTAAATGGTTATCGAGTTGCTGGAAAGACGGGCACTACCCGCGTTGCGGTGAGTGGTGGTTATGGTGATGATTATATTTCTATTTTTGCAGGGGTTGCGCCAGCAAGTGATCCACAATTTTCTATTGTGGTTATGATAAATGAGCCTCAAGGAGATTCTTATTATGCAGGTGTTGTTGCGGCGCCTGTTTTTTCTTCTGTGATGCGTAGCGCGTTGTTGTTAAGCGATATCCCGCCTGATAATCATGACTCAAGCTATACCCTATTGGAAAAGCAGTAATATGCCAATGACGATTGGCTTACAAAGGTTGTTATCACCTTATTGCACGATTTCAAGTGAGGTTAATATCGACAGGATGACACTAGATAGCCACAAAGTATTACAATCCACACTTTTTGTTGCCTTGCAAGGTGCATTATTTGATGGGCGAAAGTTTATCGATCAAGCCATCAAAGCGGGCGCTGTTGCTGTTTTGTGTGAAACCAAACATCAAAGCTCACATGGACACCAAGCATTGAAAGAGGGTGTTTTAGTCATTAAAATTCATCAATTACCGCGCATATTAAGTGCGCTTGCTTATCGTTTTTATTTTTCATCAACTTTATTACATAAAGTGATTGCCGTTACGGGTACAAATGGTAAAACAACGATCACAAGTTTACTGGCGAATAGTTTGATGTTATGTGGCATTCAAAGCGCACAAATGGGGACGATTGGTAATGGGTTATTTGGAAAATTAGTTGAAAGTATTAATACAACGCTTGATTCAATATCGGTCTTTGAAGCATTAGATACGTATCAAACACAGCGATGTCAATATACGATAATGGAAGTGTCATCACACGGATTGATGCAAGATCGCGTCCGAGCAGTGCCATTTTATAGTGCAATTTTTACAAATTTGACACGTGATCATCTTGATTACCATGGTGATATGAAAGCTTACGAAGCTGCGAAAAAAAAACTATTTCAGGAATTTGCACTTACTCATCGTATTATTAATGCAGATGACGAAATAGGATTTGGCTGGTTAAGCGACTTCCCTGATGCAATTAGTTATGGGTATAACCGCAATAATAAAATAAAAACACAGCGCTATTTGCAGATTACTCAGGTTTCTTATCATGTCAAAGGTATTTGTTTTTCATTTTCATCGAGCTGGGGGAATGGGGAAATATCAGCGCCATTCTATGGCGATTTTAATGTATCAAACCTTGCTGGTGTGTTAACGCAGCTCCTTGTTGAAGGCATGGAGATAAAAAAATGTGAACGCATTTTTAAAAAGCTTGATGTGGTTGCTGGACGTATGGAGCAGTATTTGTTTGAAAAAGAAAGGCTCACATTTATCGTTGATTATGCCCACACGCCTGATGCACTTGAAAAAACATTGCAAGCTCTACAGCGTCATCACCCAGCAGGGCGCTTAATTTGTATTTTTGGTTGCGGTGGTGATAGAGATAAAGGAAAACGAGCTGAAATGGCAAATGTTGCAGAAAAAAATGCAGATCAGGTTGTTTTAGTCGATGATAATCCGCGCACTGAATCACCTGCACAAATTATGGACGATATTTTACTGGGTTTTAAGGCACCAGAAAAAGTGAAGAAAATTCACGATCGAAGACAAGCTGTGATGGAGCAGCTCTTTGATCCTCATCGAGGTGATATTGTTTTACTTGCAGGTAAGGGCCATGAGAGATATCAAATCATAGGACGAGAAAAAATAGAGTATAGCGATAGAGATCTACTTGCACAATTACAATTTGAGCATCAATAATGTTAAGGTAGTCGCAGATCATGATCACACTTTCACTCAATGAAATTACAAATGCGGTGAACGGGAAACTTTTAAATTGTGCAGATGATGCATTGTTCATTGATAATATCAGTACCGATACGCGCGTTATTAAATCGGGGGATTTATTTATTGCGCTAGTTGGTGAACGCTTTAATGCACATGATTTTTTATCATTGGCACAAACAGTACAAGCCGCTGCTGTCATAGTTTGTCAGGAAACGACGTGCACCTTGCCTACTATATTAGTACAAAATACACGCGTTGCGCTTGGTCAACTCGCGGCGTATGTAAAAAAGCAAATTATTGGTTTGAAATCAGTTGCTATTACTGGCAGTAATGGTAAAACGACAACTAAAGAAATGCTTGCGAGTATTTTAAATTCGCTAAATTTACCGAAAGGAGCTGTGATAACAACTGCTGGAAACCTTAATAATGAAATTGGCGTGCCATTGACGTTATTTCGACTCACTAAAAAAACTCAATTTGCCGTATTAGAATTAGGGGCGAATCACCTAGGTGAAATAGCTTACACATCAAACCTTGTTAAACCTGATATCGCGTTAATTAATAATGTTATGCCATCGCACCTCGAAGGATTTGGATCAATAGAGGGAGTCGCAAAAGCGAAAGGTGAAATTTGGCAGAGTATTAATGAGCATAGTATTGCAATTGTCAATATAGATGCTGATTTTTCAAATGATTATCTCGCATATTTACAATCTAAAAATATTATCGTGATGACTTTTTCTCAACAAATAACCAATGCAAGTGTGTACGCGACGCATGTTTGTTATGATACGTTTGGTCGAGCGACCTTTGATTTAAACTATCAAGGGAAATCGATAAGGATCAAGAATAATTTACCTGGCGCGCACAATGTAAGTAATGCACTGGCAGCTGCCTCGATGGGACTTGCATTAGAGTGTGGTTTATTAGTTATTCAACAAGGCTTACAAAACATTGAGAGCATTCAAGGGCGTGTTAATGCACGTAAAATAACAGATAAAATAATATTGATTGATGATACTTATAATGCAAACGTCGCTTCAATTAAAGTGGCAATAAATTTGCTCAATCAATGTGAGGGACAAAGTTTACTTGTTTTGGGCGATATGGCGGAACTTGGAACATACAGTCAGGATGCGCATCAAGAAATTGGCTGCTATGCAGCAGAGCAAGGTATCGATTTATTATTGACAGTCGGCGAGCAAACTTTGTTTACTTCGCAATCGTTTAAGCAGATCAACTCAGCTGGCGCGTTGCATTTTAAAAATAAAAGTGACTTACTTGTTCATGTTAATAATTATTTAAGAAAATATCGCTTGGAGCCTAATCATCGCAATCTTACCATTCTCGTAAAAGGTTCAAGAGCTGCAGCAATGGAAGACATTGTTCAAGGCATAAATTAAAAAAAAGGAAATATTATGATTGTTTGGTTAGCGGGTTTATATTCTAAGCAATTTACATTTTTAAATGTATTGAGCTATCATTCTGTCCGATCTTTGATGGCAATATTAACAGCACTTTTTATTTCATTGTGGATTGGTCCACGATTGATTAAATATCTCCAAAAACAACAGATAGGTCAAATAGTACGTGGTGATGGACCTGAGACCCATTTTAGTAAATCAGGCACACCGACAATGGGTGGCGTGATGATTTTAACGACTGTTGTTTTGACGACTTTGCTTTGGGCGCGGTTAGATAACCATTACGTTTGGATCATGCTTTTTACAACGGTTGCTTATGGCATTATTGGTTTTATTGATGATTATATGAAAGTCGTTAGAAAACACCCTGATGGATTGATCGCTCGTTGGAAATATTTTTGGCAATCAGCTCTGGCACTCATTATTGCAGTGGCACTGATGATGACATCGACGAGACCTGCGGAAATGACCCTCGTTGTGCCTTTTTTAAAAGAGTATATGCCCTATTTGGGCCTTTGGTTTATTCCGCTTGTGTACTTTACTATTGTCGGGGCAAGTAACGCGGTTAATTTAACTGATGGGTTGGATGGTCTTGCTATTACGCCTGTTGTGCTGGTTGCCGCTGCGTTTATGTTAATTGCCTATTTAACGAGTAACGTTAATTTTGCAAATTATTTGTTTATCCCCTATGTTCCAAAAGCGAGCGAAGTGGTGATCATCTGCGGGAGCATGGTGGGTTCGGGTATCGGTTTTTTGTGGTTCAATACTTATCCAGCGCAAATATTTATGGGCGATGTTGGCTCATTAGCACTTGGTGCGATGCTAGGTGTCATCGCGGTATTAGTGCGTGAAGAAATTTTACTTTTTATTATGGGCGGTATTTTCGTAATAGAAACACTGTCGGTCATCTTACAAGTTGGCTCATATAAAATTCGCAAGAAACGCATTTTTAAAATGGCACCAATACATCATCATTTTGAACAGATAGGTTGGCCTGAGCCGCGTGTTATTGTGCGCTTTTGGATCATTACTTTAGTGTTAGTTCTTATTGGGTTAGTGACGTTAAAGGTAAGATGAAAATGCAAAAAGGACAGGTGGCAGTGATCGGATTAGGGTTAACTGGTCTTTCTGTCGTTCAGCACATGTTAGCACAAGGTTATCAAGTTAGCGTGTTTGATACGCGTGAGCACCCACCGAGCGAAGATAAACTCCCCGTCGAAGCTCAGCTTTTTACCAGTCCAATAGAGGGAAGTAAATTAATACAATTCTCATTGATTATTTTAAGTCCAGGTATTGCGTTGTCAACGCCTGCACTACAAATTGCCCTTAAAGCGGGTTGTGAAATTATTGGTGACATTGAATTGTTTGCTCGCCAATTAAAAATGCCTTCTTTTGCGCATGCAAAATGCGTCACCATCACAGGAACAAATGGAAAAAGTACGGTCACAACAATGCTTGGTGACATGGCGTCAGCTGCTAATATTAAGGTGGCAGTAGGTGGAAATATTGGGGTCCCAGCATTAAACCTTCTCGCACCTGAAATAGATCTTTATATTCTTGAATTGTCTAGTTTTCAATTAGAAACCACAACATCATTAAATGCAGATATTGCAACTATTCTCAATATAAGTGAAGATCATCTCGATCGCTATGATTCTTATTTACATTACATTAATATCAAGCACCGAATATACAGCCAGTGTAAAACAGTGCTTTATAATAGTGATGATTTAAGAACTTTTCCGAAAAATTCAGTCAATAAAATAAGCTTTGGCTATAGCAACGCGCAATATGCTTTAATTTCTTGTAATGATGAAATGTTTCTTGCAAGAGAAGGTGTCCCTTTGTTATCGGTTAATAAAATCAAGCTCAGTGGTAGGCATAACTGGGTAAATGCATTGGCAGCGATTGCTTTAGGAGATGAAGTGGGTATCGATGAAACGGCTATGCTATGGGGTTTACAAAATTATAAGGGATTGAGTCATCGCTGTGAATTTATCGCCGATATAAACGGTGTTCGTTGGATAAATGATTCAAAATCAACAAATGTAGGTTCGACATGTTCGGCGTTATTTGGTCTGTCTGATACAATAAAAGGCCGTGTGCATGTTATTTTAGGTGGTCAAGGGAAGAACGCCAAATTTCAAAAACTGAATTGCGTATTAGATGAAATAAGTGGTGAAATATTGTGTATTGGAGAAGATGCCACCGAGATCGCAGCTGTCGTCTCACGCGCAAAAATAATAGCAAACCTTTCACTTGCAACGCAGCAAATTTACAGCAAAGCAAAAGCGGGCGATTTAGCAATTTTGTCGCCTGCGTGTGCAAGCTTTGATATGTTTGATAATTATATTGCAAGAGGTGATAAATTTAAGCAATTAGTGCTTGCATTACAGAGTGGTATTGAACGATGAAATTAAATCCATTTAAATCAATTTCATTTGGTAATGTATCAAGTGCTTATGATCAATTATTGGTGATTATTGTTGCCTGTTTATTTTGTATTGGTTTTATTATGGTGGCTTCTTCCTCCATTACAGAATCAATTGATTTAACAGGTGATCCTTTCCACTTTATTTCTCGGCATGCTATTTATGTTGTACTGAGTATATTTATGATTGGAGTGGTTGTTAGTATTCCAAGCGAACAATGGTATAATCATCAAAATTTAATTTTATTTCTCTCTTTTTTAATGCTTTTTCTGGTGCTTATTGTGGGCACCGAAATCAATGGTTCGCATCGATGGATAGGTTTTGGACCTTTGACCTTACAGCCTTCTGAATTTGCCAAATTGTCAGTTGTTTTATTTATCGCTAGTTATTTACAACGTCGACAAATAGAAGTTATTGATACGTTAAGAGGCTTTATTAAACCAATGGCAGTGCTATTTCTTTTTGTGTTGCTGCTGATGCTTCAACCTGATTTAGGATCGACCGTTGTGATCATTGTTATCATGATGGGTATTTTATTTATCTCTGGTGCGAGAATGATTTCATTTGTTTTTTTAACCATTACATTGCTTGCATCGGTTGTTATACTTATCATTACCTCTCCTTACCGCATGGCACGCGTTGTCGGATTTCTTGATCCTTGGGCTGATCCATTTGGTAAAAGTTATCAGCTTACGCAGTCATTAATGGCATTTGGTCGAGGTGGATTGTTTGGTCAAGGACTTGGGAATTCTGTGCTTAAACTTGAATATCTTCCTGAGGCTCATACTGATTTCATTATGGCAATTTTAGCCGAAGAAATGGGGTTTATTGGCGTAGTCATTGTTATTTCACTTGAATTCTTTCTCGTTTATAAAGCGTTTAATATCGGTAAAAAAGCATTGTCAAACTCACTAATATTCCAAGGCTATGTCTCAATAGGCATCGCTATTTGGTTTGCTTTTCAAACGGCTGTTAATATCGGGGCTGCCTCGGGAATTGCGCCGACGAAAGGGCTTACGTTACCTTTATTAAGTTATGGTGGGTCGAGTTTGCTTTCGATCTCTATTGCTATTGGATTGCTGTTGCGAATTGATTTTGAAACTAGGAAAATTCTTTCACCTGTGCGCTTTATAAAAGGCAAGGCGGAAAAGGGGGATAAAAACGACAGCTCAGTGGATAATCTTGTTAATGAAAAATTTAATGAATTGTAAAAAAACATTATTAGTGATGGCTGGTGGCACTGGTGGGCACGTCTTTCCTGGGCTTTGTGTTGCAGATAAATTAAAAGCGCAAGGTTGGCAGGTGAGTTGGCTTGGAACAAAAGATAAAATGGAAGCGCAACTTGTGCCTAAACATGGGTATGAAATAGATTTTATTGATATATCGGGTATACGAAATAATGGTATTATTCGTCTTGTTTTTGCACCGTTTCGTATTATAAAATCTATTATACAAGCGAGAGCGGTTTTAAAAAAACGCAATGTTAATTTAGTGATTGGGATGGGAGGATTTGCCAGTGGCCCTGGTGGCATTGCGGCATGGATGCTTGGTATCCCTGTTCTTTTACATGAGCAAAATGCGGCTGCAGGCTTAACTAATCGCTTGCTAGCACCTTTTTGTAAAAAAATATTAATGGGTTTTGATGGCGCATTTAACAATGATAAAGCTTTGCTTGTTGGTAACCCTGTGCGCGAAAGTTTGCTTAATTTATCAACAAAAAAAATATCATCTGCCAAGGCTCCATTAAAAATCTTAATTGTTGGGGGAAGTTTAGGTGCGAAAGTGTTAAATGATTTGTTACCCATTGTGATGAAAGAGTTAGATCCAGATAAATATCAAATCATTCACCAAAGTGGTAAAGGACATTTCAAAAAGTTACAAAATGATTATCTAAAATATAAAATAAATGTGCAGGTTAGAGAATTTATTGATGATATGGATGTGGTATATGACTGGGCTGATTTAGTTGTGTGTCGTGCGGGAGCGTTGACAGTCGCCGAAGTCGCTATTGTCGGTTTGCCTGCTATATTTGTTCCATTACCGCATGCTGTTGATGATCATCAAACTAAAAATGCGCAAAATTTAGTTGTTAAACAAGCCGCTATTTTGATTGCGCAGAAAGATTTAAACAAAGGCATACTCATTGAATACTTAATTCGTTTTAGCTGTAATAAACAACTACTAGTGGAAATGTCGAATAACTGTAAAGCGGCGGCGATGGTAGATGCGACGCTACGTATTGCCTCGGTTTGTGAAAAAAACGTTTCTTTTAAATAAGTTTTAATAGAGTAAATATTAATGATTGAAAATAAAGTAGCACAGATTCGGACAATGATCCCTGAGATGCGCCGTGTGAAGCAGATCCATTTTGTTGGCATTGGTGGTGCTGGGATGGGCGGGATTGCAGAAGTACTCGCTTTTGAGGGATATCATATCTCTGGTTCCGATATTAGTGAGAACACTGTTGTCGCCCGTTTGAAAAAATTAGGGGTTAATATTTTTATTGGACATAATGCCATCAATATTGAGGGTGCTTCTGTTCTCGTTGTTTCAACGGCGATCAATAAAAATAATCCAGAATTGAAAGCCGCTCTAAGAAAAAGGATCCCCATCGTTCGCCGAGCTGAGATGCTAGCTGAATTGATGCGTTATCGACATGGTATTGCTGTTTCTGGTACACATGGAAAAACAACGACAACGAGCTTGATTGCAAGTATTTATGGTGTGGCAAACCTTGATCCGACATTTGTTATTGGTGGCTTGTTAAATAGTGCAGGTAGCAATGCAAAATTAGGTGAAAGTCGTTATCTAATTGCAGAAGCAGATGAAAGTGATGCTTCTTTTTTACACTTGCAACCGATGATATCGGTCGTCACAAATATTGAAGCTGACCACATGGGTACATATCAAGGAGACTTTAATATCTTGAAAGACACCTTTGTACAATTTATTCATAACCTTCCTTTTTATGGCACAGCGGTTGTTTGCATTGACGATCCAGTGGTTAGGTCACTTATTCCACGCTTTGCTCGAAAGTGTGTGACCTATGGCTTTCACAAAGATGCTGACGTTCGACTTTCAGATTACAATCAAATACTCAGTCGTACTGAATTTTTGATCCACAGAAAAGGGAAACCTGCGTTATTAATTAATCTTAACTTACCTGGAAAACATAATGCATTAAACGCAGCTGCAGCAATTGCCGTGTCGATTGAAGATGATATCGATGATGATTTTATTGTAAAAGCATTAACTGAATTTAGTGGAATAGCTCGCCGTTTTGAGCAATATGGTCAGTATGAAACTGGGCGAGGCAAGGTCATGCTGGTTGACGATTATGGGCATCATCCTACAGAAGTTCAAGCTACAATTGATGCTGCAAGAGCTGGATGGCCTGATAAACGCATTGTAATGGCTTATCAACCGCATCGTTATACGCGCACTCGTGATCTTTATGATGATTTTGTATATGTTCTTTCGCAAGTTGATCAACTGCTTTTGCTTAATGTTTTCCCTGCAGGTGAATCTCCGATTGCTGCTGCTGACAGCCGTTCATTGTGCCGTACTATTCGTCAACTTGGAAAAAAAGATCCGATTCTGGTGCAAGATGTAGACGATTTGCCTCGGTTTCTTGCAAATATTATGAATGATAATGATCTTGTTATCACACAAGGCGCGGGTAATATTAGTACTGTCGTGAAAATATTGGCAGATTTAAAGCTTGATTCGACTAAAATGGAAAATTGGCGGAGAGTATGAGAGTTGATTTTGGTAAGGTAGCTGTTTTATTAGGCGGAAATAGTGCAGAGCGTGAAGTTTCATTGGCCTCAGGTAATGCGGTTTTTGCCGCGTTAAAAAAGAAAGGTATCCATGCAGAGCTTATTGATCCGAAATATTATGATGTGACGCAATTAAAAAGAGATAATTTTGATTTTGCCTTTATTGCTTTGCATGGTAGAGGGGGAGAAGATGGGACTATTCAGGGGCTGCTGACCTATTTGGGTATTCGTTATACAGGCAGTGGTGTTTTAAGTTCCGCGATTGGGATGGATAAATCGAAAACAAAGCAAATTTGGCAAAGCTGTGGTTTGCCGGTGGCAAAATCGCATGTTGTTCACAAAAAAACGTTTACAGCAGCAGACGCGCCACAATTATTGGCTGATTTGTCAGGTGTTGTAATCGTTAAGCCTGTTCATGAAGGCTCCAGTATTGGTTTGGCGAAGGCGACTAATCCTGAAGAATTGATATCTGCGTTAGATAGCGCATTTGAGTTTGATCATGAAGTATTGGTTGAAGTATGGATCACAGGAGATGAATATACAGTGCCAATATTGAAAGATCTTGCTCTGCCCGCGATTAAATTGAAACCTGCTGATGAATTATATGATTATAAGGCAAAGTATATATCCACGGACACGCAATACAGTTGCCCTTGTGGTTTAGATGATGACGAATTATCAATACTTAATAAATTAGCAGAAAAAGCATTTTCGGCACTTGGCTGTATAAGTTTGGGTCGTGTTGATTTTATGCGTGATGAGCATGGTAATTGGTACCTTATTGAAGTTAATACGGTTCCAGGTTTGACTGATCTGAGTCTTGTGCCAAAGGCCGCAAAACAAGCAGATATTTCATTCGAAGATCTCATTTTTAAGATTTTATTGCAAGCCATTGATCTTAATTCATAAAAAATAGGCTAACCTATTTAATGAAAAAATTTCACATACTAAATAAGTTAACAAAAAAATTAAAAGTAGGAAGGTTTGTAAGTATACTTTTTTTTGTTTGTTTGATGAGTGGTTTATTTTATTCCCTTTATTTTATCAAACATTGGATAACAGACGATAAAACCCTACCTATTACTTATGTTAGTTTAACAGAGCAGCAAAAATATATTTCAGTTGAAAGTGTTAAAAAAATATTAAGGAGTCAAGGCACCAAATTGAATTTTTTCAACGTAAATATTGCAGAAATTCAAAAAAAAATAGAGGCATTACCGTGGGTTTATTCGGCTTCAATCCGAAAACATTGGCCTGATACACTGGACCTTCATATTGTAGAGCAAAGCATTTCTGCTGTTTGGAATAATAAAGCATTATTAAATCGTTTTGGTGAAGTGATTCATGTTTCACCTAAAGGTTTTGAAAAAAACTTTGTTGTACTCAAAGGCGAAGATAAGGACGCAAATCAAACACTTGATATTTATAATAAACTATTTCAATTAATGAAAGTAAGTAAATTCAAAATAGCAATGCTAAGTAATGATGAGCGACATTCCACTAATATAATGCTTAAAAATGGTATTTTATTGCGTTTAGGTAAAGAGCAAAAACTTGATCGAGTACAACGTTTTCTATCAGTATTCCCTTTAATTGAAATTAAGTATAATATACAACGCATTGATTATATAGATCTTCGTTATGATACTGGCTTTGCAATTGGTTGGAAAAATCAACAGATAAGTAAGCATTAACATAAGTGGGTAGCATGGAAAATAGCTATACAGTTGGACTCGATATTGGCAGTAGTAAAATAGTCATCATTATTGGAGAAGAAGCGATTACTGGTGAGATCAATGTCATTGGTGTTGGCGAAGTACTCTCTTGCGGTGTCGATAAAGGAGCTGTAACAGATCTTGATGCTGTAGTAGGTGCAATTTCAAAGGCACTTGTCATTGCAGAAGAAATGGCTAATTGTAAGGTTTCATCTGTTAATTTGTCTCTTTCAGGGGCGCATATTAAATCTCAGAATGAATCAGGTACTTGGGCGGTGGAAGATCATGAAGTCACTTCATTTGATATTGAGAGTGTTTTACACAATGCTCGCTCGATAAAAATTCAAGATGAATTGCGTTTATTACATGTTATCCCACAATCTTACTCCCTAGACGCGTTAGAAAACATTAAAAATCCAATTGGTCTTTCGGGTGTAAAACTTAAAGTAGATGTGCATTTAATCATTTGTCATAATGACTTGGCAAGAAATTTAGAAAAAGCCGCTGAACGCTGTGGTCTGCAGGTCGATCAATTAACTTATTCGGGTGTTGCATCAAGTGCTGCAATTTTAAGTGAAGATGAAAAAGAACTTGGTGTTTGCCTTGTTGATATGGGCAGTGACACAATGGACATCTCTGTTTATATTTCGGGTGCGCTATTGTATAGTATTGCATTCAATTATTCAGCCAAGATGGTTACCAATGATATTGGGATAGCGTTTAGTGCCCCGATGGCATCAGCTGAGAAAATTAAAGTTGAATTTGGATGTTTAAAAAAAGAACTGCTAGAGACAGATGAAAAGATTGAACTAAGCAGTGTCGGTGGGCGTGGTAAGCGAAATATTGACAGTGGGATATTTGTTGAGGTTATAGAAGCTCGCTACAGTGAATTGCTTGGATTTGTCAAATCTGAACTTATAAAACTTGACGCTAAGTTTCAAAACACAGCCGTATTAAAACAAAATCTTGCAGCGGGTATTGTCATAACGGGCGGTGGCGCACAGATCCGAGGTTTAATCGATGTTGCGAAAGAAATTTTTGATAATATGCCGATTAGGGTAGGTCAGCCTACTAATCTGCGAGGATTAGTTGATGATGTATTTTCACCGTCCTATTCAACGGCTGTAGGCTTACTCAAATATAAAGAAGACGAGTTTGTAGATCCTCAAGGCAAACAAAAAGAAAATGGCTTTGTTGTTTTCGTCAAAAATATCAAAAATTGGATAAAAAAAGAATATTAATTACCGCATTAGTTAGGTGAAACAGGGACAAGTGGAGGCATAAATATGTCGAATGAAACAAAAATAGCGGAAGTAAAAGATCAAATGTTTGAAATTGTTGATGAAGAGTATAAACAGCAAGCTGTTATTAAAGTTGTTGGCGTTGGTGGGGGTGGTGGTAATGCCATTAATCACATGATTGCTCAAGGACTAACTGGTGCTGAATTTATTGTGATGAATACTGATGCACAAGCGCTACGAAAATCGCAAGCGTCTATTCGATTGCAGCTTGGTGCAAGTATAACAAATGGTTTAGGTGCAGGTGCAAATCCTGAGATCGGTTACAAATCTGCAATGGAAGACAAAGAAACTATTCGTGAACTTCTTACGGGAGCCGATGTCATTTTCATTGCGGCGGGCATGGGTGGTGGTACTGGAACAGGTGCTTCACCTGTTGTTGCCGAAGTGGCACAAGAACTTGGGGCATTAACGATTGGTGTTGTTTCAAAGCCATCCTTTTTTGAAGGAAAAAAACGTATTAACTATGCAAATCAAGGCGTTACTCGTTTATCAGAGCACATTGATTCATTGTTAATTATACCAAATGATAAACTTCAAAAATCATTACCTCGAGGGGTTAGTTTCTTAGGTGCGTTAGAAGCTGCTAATGGTGTTTTATATGATGCGGTTTCTGGCTTTTCTGCTATTATTAACAACGAAGAAAGTACAATTAACATTGATTTTGCTGATGTGCGTACAGTTATGACAGAAGCAGGTACAACTGCGGTAATGGGTATTGGTATTGCAAGTGGTGAAGATCGTGCTGAAGCAGCTGTTGATCAAGCAATTTCTTGTCCTTTACTTGAAGATGTTGATCTTGCAAACGCACGCGGTGTATTAGTGCATATTGTAGCTGGGATGGACTTTTCTTGGGAAGAGTATGAAACTGTTGGAGATGCAATAAAAGAGTTTGCTTCTGAAGATTCTCAAACAATTATCGGGGTTACAATTAATCAAGCGGATGACAGTGCAAATTTACATGTCACTGTTATTGTAACAGGGCTCGGTTCACGTTTAACTTCAGATCCGATTGAGAAGCTCAACGTTAGTGATGCTATCTACGGAACTTCGGTTGAAATTGAAGAAGACGTAGAGGTCAAGGATCAAAATACGGATGAAAATATCAACATTCCAGCATTTTTTAGAAATAGTAAGAGCGCAGAAAGCGAAATTAGTAAAGAGAAAACTAAAGCTTTAGCAGGAGACTATTTAGATATTCCAATTTTTTTAAGAAAAAAATAATACAGGGAACTTCTAATTAAAACGTGTGATTTGAATAAAATTCAAATTGTGTTATAATAATTTAATAATTTTGTTAGTATAGGCTGTATATGATAAAGCAACGTACATTAAAGAAAAGTGTTAAATCTATAGGTATAGGATTACACTCTGGGAAAAAAGTAACAATAGAGTTGCATCCTGCGCCTGCTAATAGTGGTATTGTTTATCGACGCACAGATTTAACACCGATTGTTAGCTTTAAATCTCATGCAAATGCTGTGCAAGATACAATGCTATGTACTTCTCTTGTAAATGATGCTAACGAAAAAATTTCTACTATTGAGCATCTTTCTGCTGCATTTTCAGGGCTTGGTATTGATAACGTGATTATTGATGTTGATGCCCCTGAAATTCCGATTATGGATGGTAGTGCGAGTCCGTTTATTTTCCTTCTACAATCTGCGGGGATAACTGAGCAAAATACGCCCAAAAAATTTATTCGAGTGAAAAAAACTGTAAGGGTTGAAGATAACAAAGAAGGAAAGTGGGCTGAGTTGCGACCGTCAGAAAAAGGATTTAGTTTAGATTTCAAAATTGATTTTGATCATCCTGTTTTTGAAGGACAAAATCAACATATTAAAATGCAATTTTCTGGTGATTTTTTTGTTAAAGAGATAAGTCGGGCTCGAACATTCGGTTTTATGAAAAGCATTGAATATTTACAATCAAATAATTTAGCGTTAGGTGCAAGTTTAGATAATGCGATTGGGCTTGATGAATATAGGGTGTTAAATCCAGATGGTTTACGCTATGAAGATGAGTTTGTAAAAC